>JAUNPQ010000035.1 GCA_030536615.1 Bacteroidales bacterium
CCTCTTATGGCACAAGATAAATTCTTAAATGGTCTCACAGACAAGGAGGTGATTGAAAACCGTATGAAATACGGCACGAACGTCCTTACGCCTCCCCATAGAAAATCATTATGGAGAGAGTTTATTGAGAAATTTTCAGACCCTCTTATTGTTATCCTTCTTGTTGCGGGGATGCTGTCAGTCGGGATAGCCATTTATGAATATTTCGGGTTGGATGAGGGATGGAAAGTCTTTTTTGAACCAGTAGGAATATTTCTGGCCATAATACTGGCAACCGGATTGTCTTTTGTTTTTGAGCAGAGAGCCAACAATGCGTTCAGAATACTAAACCGTGTCAATGATGATGAACCCGTCGAAGTGATCCGTAACGGAGCTCCCACATCAATTCCCCGGAAAGACATTGTTGTAGGTGATATCGTCATTCTGAATACCGGCGATGAGATTCCGGCCGATGGAGAACTGACAGATGCTGTGACTATGAGTGTTGATGAATCTACACTCACGGGCGAGCCGCTGTGTCATAAGACGGTTGATCCGGACCGGTTTGACAAAGACGCCACATACCCGTCAGACCATGTGCTGCGAGGCACTAAAATTATGGAGGGTCATGGTGTGATGCGCGTCCTTAAGGTTGGTGATTCCACTGAGACAGGAAAGGTTTTCAAAGAAGCGCAGATTGACAGTTCGGTCAAGACACCGCTTAACGCTCAGCTTGACAAGCTTGCACGCATGATTACGGTGGCGAGCTATGTTGTGGCGGCACTTATAATCATTTTCCAGCTTATAGGCTTCATAGGGTGGGGACAATGGCAGGCTTGGATTCCGGTCGTTCCGGTGGTATTGTTCTTTGGCCTTGTTATCAAAAAATTCAGGAAATGGTCAAAACTCAGATGCGCTTTGACCATTGGACTGTTCTTTGTGTTGTTTTTCGGATCAGTTATGGGCGCATTCGGCATGGTTACGCCCAATGCCGGCAGTGCGGAATGGTCATCATTGCTCATCCACACTCTCCATTCGGTAATGATTGCTGTGACGCTCATTGTTGTGTCTGTTCCTGAGGGGTTGCCGATGGCTGTGACACTGTCATTGGCCTACAGCATGAGCCGTATGCTCAAAACCAACAATCTTGTCCGCAAGATGCATGCCTGTGAGACCATGGGTGCTACAACCGTGATATGCACTGACAAGACGGGAACGCTCACACAGAACAGGATGCAGGTGTTCAAGGCTGATTTTTTCGGCCGGTTGCCGGATACCATCCTCAATGAGGCGTTGTCAGTGAACTCTACAGCACGACTTGATACCACCGGGGGCAAGATGGACGTTCTTGGCAATCCTACGGAGGGCGCTTTGCTGATATGGCTGCGTGGTCGCGGGGCTGATTATCAGTCCTATCGTGAGAACGCCCGTCGCATAGCAGAGATCCCGTTCTCTACCGAGCGCAAATATATGGCAACAGTGGTCAAGTCTGTGACCGGAAAGACGGTACTATATGTCAAAGGTGCTCCGGAAATAGTCTATGGTATGTGTACCGACACCGCCGGAGTGACAAAAGCCGGTCTGGATGCTTTGCTTCTGGGTTATCAGAATCAGGCGATGAGGACACTTGGTTTTGCGTATAGAGTTCTTGAAGCAGAAGACGCCGGAGCAGCATCCATGACAGAACAACATCTCCAGCAACTGATGCAAGGTCTCACATTTATGGGGATAGTGGCAATTTCCGATCCGGTACGTGCGGATGTTCCTGATGCCGTAAAAGAAGTCATGAACGCAGGGATAAAAGTCAAGATAGTCACCGGAGACACCCCGGGAACAGCCAAGGAAATAGGACGGCAGATAGGTCTGTGGAACGACTCTGCGGACACTGCGGAAAATATCATTACCGGCCCTGAGATTGCCGCGCTCTCTAACGCGCAGTTGAAAGATCGTGCCGAAGACCTGAAAATTGTGGCACGGGCACGGCCTCTTGACAAAAAACGGCTTGTTGAGGCACTTCAGGCCAATCATGAGGTCGTTGCAGTTACCGGCGATGGCACAAATGATGCGCCGGCACTAAAGACAGCTCAGGTCGGACTGTCTATGGGCGATGGTACATCCGTGGCAAAAGAGGCCTCAGACATAACCATCATTGACAATTCATTCTCGTCCATCGGACGGGCTGTGATGTGGGGACGGTCCCTGTATAAGAACATACAGCGGTTCATACTTTTTCAGCTGACTGTGAATGTGGCAGCATGTCTGCTTGTGCTTTTCGGGTCATTTATGGGTACGGAATCGCCGCTGACAGTCACCCAGATGCTCTGGGTTAACCTCATCATGGATACCTTCGGGGCAATGGCCCTGGCATCGCTGCCTCCATCGCGTAAAGTGATGAAAGACCGTCCGCGTGACCGCAAGTCCTCTATCCTGACGCGTGCAATGATGTCTGAACTAATGGCTGTGGGCATATTGTTCTTCGCAATAACCATCGGGCTATACTGGCTCTTTAACCATGCGCATGTGACCTCGATACCACAGATATTCCATGCTGTCATCGGTGCGGAAACGCCAATGACCCCTTATGAGGCGACATTGCTTTTCTCAGTCTTTGTATGGACACACTTCTGGTATATGTTCAATGCACGGGCTTTTGGAACAGGTGAAAGCATTTTCCGCCTGAAAATGAGCGGAGGATTCTGGACAATTGTTGCTGTAATAGTTGTGGGGCAGCTCTTTATAACAGAAATAGCATATGAGTTTTTCAATGTCTGTCCGATGCTTCACACCACAGACTGGCATTTCAATCCATCCGGAGCATGTGACTTGCTTATGATTGTCGCAGCGTCATCGCTGGTGCTCTGGGTGAGAGAACTTGACTGCCTTTTCAGGAAAAAGAGATAGTATTGTCAGAAAGTTTCAGAGAAATAGACACCGGGCAGTGGTCGGAACCCATTATTCCGGTGTGTATGTCTGCCGATGTCAGCTGCGGAACAAGACGTTCGGAAACCAGAAAATAGTCAATACGCCACCCGATGTTCTTTGAACGGGCATTATAGCGGTAACTCCACCATGAATATGTCTGCTCATCCGGATGCAGATGCCTGAATGAGTCAACAAAGCCACTGTCAAGCAAAAGACTGAACGCATTACGTTCCTCATCGGTAAATCCCGGATTGCGACGGTTTGACTTCGGATTGCTGAGGTCTATCTCCTTGTGTGCCACATTCATGTCTCCGCATACAATGACAGGCTTCACTGCATCCAGACTGCACAGATAGTCGCGGAAAGCTTTCTCCCAGCTCATCCTGTATTCAAGACGCTTCAGTTCTGACTGCGAGTTGGGGGTGTAGACATTGACAAGATAGAAACTATTGAATTCAAGAGTGATTACCCGTCCTTCGGTGTCATGCTCGGGACATCCTATGCCATGGCGCACACTCAGTGGCGAAAGCCTTGAGACCACCGCTGTGCCTGAATATCCTTTTTTGTGAGCGCAATTCCAATAGACGGAGTATCCCGGATAGTCAAGCTGTGCCTGTCCTTCCTGAAGTTTTGTCTCCTGAATGCAGAATATGTCCGCATCAGCATCCGTGAATATTTCATCAAAACCTTTGCCAAGGATGGCACGTAGCCCGTTGACATTCCATGATACAAAACGCATGGAATGTGACATATCCTCAGACACAGGCATGGCAGTTCTCTGTAACGCCGAGTTTAATGCGGAGTTTCTCAATCATGTCACGGGTCATTGCGTCCAGATCATATGCCGGTTTCCAATCCCATTCGTTACGTGCACAGCTGTCATCAAGCGAGTTTGGCCATGAATCGGCAATGTGCTGACGCAGCGGGTCAACGTCATATTCCATGGCGAACTCCGGGATATACTCCTTTATTTTGTTGTATATGATTTCCGGATCAAAACTCATGGATGCAACATTGAAAGAGTTGCGGTGGATAAGTCTGTCCGCATCAGCTTCCATGATCTGTATGGCTGCCCGCAGCGCATCGGGCATATACATCATGTCCATATATGTGCCTTTGGCAATGGGACATTTGAACTTCTCGCCTTTTACGGCGGAATAGAATATGTCAACAGCATAGTCTGTTGTGCCGCCGCCGGGCAGAGCAACATGGCTGATAAGGCCGGGGAAACGCACCGAACGTGTGTCCACGCCGAAACGCCGTGCATAGTAATCGCTGAGAAGTTCGCCGGTCACTTTTGTCACACCGTATATGGTGCGCGGGCGCTGTATCGTGTCCTGAGGTGTGGCATCATGAGGCGTTTCCGGACCGAATGACCCGATGGAACTGGGGGTGAACACGGCGCATCCTCTTTCGCGCGCAACTTCAAGCACATTGTACAGACCGCCCACACCAACTTTCCAGGCAAGCTGGGGACGCGCTTCGGCAACGGCGCTCAGCAGCGCGGCCAGATTATAGATTGTATCAACATTATATTTACGAACGGCCTCGCCAATCTGGCCGGGATCAGTTATGTCCACAATTGCCGAAGGCCCGCTGTCGGCAAGCTCTCCCTTGGGTTCGGCACCGGGGATGTACCCGGCCACAATATCACCTGTCGGATACTGACGGCGCAGCATCATAGTGAGTTCCGACCCGATCTGGCCGGTCGCTCCGATTATCAATACATTTTTCATAGGTACACAACAGAAATTTGCTGCAAAAATAGTATTTTTCTCATAGAAATTATATAATTTTGAGCTGAAATTTCATGTTGCAAACCTTAAATTCTGACATAATATGTATAACAGCTTCAAAAAACACCTGACAAAAGAGCTTGAGGATATCCGCAATGCCGGACTGTACAAAAACGAGCGTATCATCACCACTCCGCAGCGCGCCGATATCTCAGTTGCCGGAACAGACGGCGAGGTGCTGAACTTCTGTGCCAACAACTATCTGGGCCTTGCCGATGACAGCCGCCTTATTGCCGCTGCAGAAAAAGCCATGGAGAGCCACGGCTATGGAATGTCATCGGTGCGTTTCATCTGTGGCACGCAGGATCTGCACAAGCAGCTTGAGAAAGCCATAAGCGATTATTTCCATACTGAGGACACTATTCTCTATGCTGCATGTTTTGACGCCAACGGAGGCCTGTTTGAGCCTTTGCTGACAGAAGAGGATGCCATAATAAGCGATGCCCTCAACCATGCCTCGATAATTGACGGTGTGCGTCTTTGCAAAGCTAAACGCTACCGCTATGCAAACGCGGATATGTCAGAACTTGAGGAATGCCTGAAAAAAGCACAGGAACAGCGGTTCCGCATCATCGCCACTGACGGTGTGTTCTCAATGGACGGTAATGTTGCTCCTATTGACAGGATATGTGAGCTTGCCGAAAAATATGATGCTCTTGTGATGGTTGACGAGAGTCACTCGGCAGGTGTTGTCGGTTCTACAGGTCACGGTGTTGCCGAGCAATACGGGCTGTATGGCAAAATAGACATTTTTACCGGAACTCTCGGCAAGGCCTTTGGTGGAGCAATGGGAGGATTCACTACCGGACCTAAGGAAATCATTGACATGCTCCGTCAGCGTTCACGCCCCTATCTTTTCAGCAATTCAGTTGCTCCGGCTATTGTTGGCGCCAGCCTTGAGATGTTCAAGATCCTTTCTGAGAGCGATGAACTGCACACAAAACTTATGGAGAACGTGGAATACTTCCGGACACGTATGCTTGACGCGGGCTTTGACATCAAACCCACGCAGAGCGCCATATGCGCCGTTATGCTCTATGACGCGAAACTCTCTCAGGAGTTTGCCGCACGTATGCAGAAAGAGGGTATATATGTCACCGGATTCTATTATCCTGTTGTGCCCAAAGGACAGGCCCGAATCCGCGTGCAACTTTCAGCCGGACACAAACGCGAGCATCTTGACAAGGCCATTGCCGCCTTTGTCAAAGTCGGTCGCGAGATGGGCGTCATAAAATAATTGCCCTGTTTAGGAGATAGAACGGAAAAATCAGGGAGGCTATGCTGTAACCATTTATTACGGCATAGCCTCCCTTACTATGGGGAGTATTCAACGTTATACGTTACTTTGCATATCCGATCGGATTGTTCATTACCGGCAGCTGCAATGGGGTGAGATTCAGCAGGGCAGAGATTCCGTTTATGTCCATTGTGGCGCGGGGGACTGTGGCCAATCCCTCTGATGTGCATGCAAGATTGAGGTTTTCGCAGGCAATGCCGACATCAACAAGGGCCATGTTCTTTGCCTGCTGTCCCTCCGGAAGTCCGGTCATGTCAGCAACGAGAACAATTGACACCGGCGCGTCCAGAACAAATTCCTGGAAAAATTCTTTTGTGCCTGCCACCAGCGCGCGATGATCTCCTCCTTTCACCAACTTAATGGTGTGTGATGACGGGACGTATTCCCACACGCCGTCTTTGTCAAAGACATATGCCCGTATTTCCTGCCAGTTGCGAGCAGTGGGATTGCTGCGGTTTGCCGGGGCACCGAACCTTGAGGGCTGTGCATCCGGCCGGTTCACACCCAGAGTCATCCAAAGCAACTGTCCGAGTGTGGAATCGTTTACCTCTTTCGTTTTGTCAAATTCACGTGTGCTGTGGCGCTCGGCTACAGTTTGGTTCATCGGCATGCCTCCTGTGCGGGTGGGCGCCGGAAGTGTTTTTTCCTGTGCTGTCATAATCAGAGATGTCGCTGCCATCATAACGATGGCAACGAGACGGTTTAAATGGGGTTTGACGTTCATGGGGGGACGGATTATTTCAATGCTTTGCCATCAGCGAAGGCATTGCCGGCTTTCTCACCGAGGGCAATGTAGCCGTTGTGGATGGGGTCAAAGGTTATCAGGTGCATTTTCTCAACATCCGGTTTGCCGTCGGCGGCCAGAAATTCATCCTTGCAGACAATGTTGATTATCTCCGCGATGATATAATATCCGGTTTTTGATTCATAAAGTTTCTCCTTGATGCGGCATTCCATGGTCATTGGGAAGCAGCTGAACAACGGCGCGTTCACGTTATCGGCTTTCTGCGCGTGCCAACCTGTCTTTTCTATTTTGTCAGGATGGACTTTGCCGCTGACAATGCCTACGTAATCGGCTGCCACAAGTGTGTCTGCCGTTGCGAATGCAACGGTGAAATCTCCGCAACGGTTCAGATTCTCAGTGGTGGCATGGGCGCCCATTGAAATCATTATTTCCGTCATATCCCATTGGCCGGCCCATGCTGCATTCATGGCGTTGGGAGTGCCGTCAGAGTCATATGTGCCTATGATGAGAACGGGCTGGGGGAGCATCCAGGCTTTGGGTTTGAAGTTCTTCATTGTTTTGTCAGTTTTATGTATGTGTTTAAATAGCCTCTTAGAACTGGCTTATCCAGTTTTTGATATCGGAATCACTTTTGCCGTTCATAAGCATCCCTTGTCCGAAAGTCAGCTCGGGATATTGTTCTCTGAGCATTTTCTCGCTGTTTGTGATATGGCTGCCTCCGGAAGTCATGAACGGTACTATTGTCTTTCCTTTCAGATTGTTGGCTTCTATAAAGGTGTTTATGATTGTAGGGTGTGTATTCCACCAGTTGGGATACCCTAAATAGATAACCTGATAGCCGGTAAGGTCAACTCCGGGGTCGGATATGGCCGGACGTGAGGCAGTATTGTGCATCTCCACAGAACTGCGGCTCGTGGAATCAGTCCAGTCAAGGTCAGCCGCGGTGTATTTCTCGGCAGGCACAATCTCATGCAGATCAGCGCCTGCAACTTCCGCTATGCGTTTTGCCGCCTGAGCGGTTGTCCCTGTCGCAGAAAAATAGCATACGATTGCCTTTTTGTCTGGTGTTGTCATGTCTGATGTCTTGTTGCTTTTGGCGCAGGCTGTCAGTGTGAGCATAGCTGTCAGTACCGCTGTTGCAAGTGTTTTTACGATTTTCATCTGTATAAGTTTTCTGGTTGGTATTATGTTCATGCGGGCATTATTCTACAGCGCCGGGACAAAGATAATAAATTTGTGCCACATCTCGCATAATCTGGTTTAGCAAGTTGTCATGTGTCAGATATATAGTGATTATTTGTCGAGATCCGGAGCTAACCTTCTTGACATCAGCGCGAACAATGCCACGCCCACGGTCAGAACCATATATACTATTGCCGTGGAATGAAGCACGTTGTCTATGCCCACCAACGGCGCGACTATGGCACCTACCACATAACCGGCCACGCCCAGCAGCGATGATGCCTCGCCTGCATGATCCCGCCCTTCATTCATGGCCAGTGTGTTGGAAGTGGTGAATATCAGTCCCAGACCGAAGAGAATCACTATCATGAATACCTCATATATCCAGAAGTTGTGTATGCTGTAAAGTGCCGTGGCCTCCGCAGCCACCCCTACGGCCATGATGAGCGCTCCGATCACAGCAGCCTTTTTCAGCGGCTTGAATTTCAGCGCCACCATTGATCCGCCGGCAACAAACAATGCATTGAATCCTATCACAAGGCCATAGACAGTCTGTGACAGGCCGTAATGAGTCTGGAGAATGAACGGTGCCGAGGATATATACGCAAAAAGAAATCCCAGAGCCACGCCTTTCAGACAGGTGTGTGTCATGAACGGGCGGTTGTGTAGAAGTTGTCCATACCCGCTGAATGCTTTGAGAAGGGATCCTTTGTCACGCTTTGCCACGGCGAGTGACTCTTTCATGTTCAAGGACAGCAGAAGTATCAATGCCGCAAAAACAGCGAGAACAACGAAGACGCCTTTCCATCCATATGCGTCTGCCGTGACACCGCCTATGACCGGTGCGGAAGCCGGAGCGATTCCGTTTATGGCGCCTATCAGAGCCATAAGTCTGGCCAGGCTGCGGCCGGTGTATATGTCAGCCGGTATTGTCCGCGCCAGAAAATATCCACCGGAAGCGCCTATTCCCTGAAAAAGCCGGCAGAGATTGAACACATGGATGTCAGAAGAGAACGTGCTTGCTACCGCAGCGATGATAAACAGAATCACTGATCCGGCAAGCACGGGTTTGCGGCCATAGCGGTCACTGACAGGTCCCAGAATCATCTGTCCTGAGGCAAGTCCGATCATGCCCATTGTCAGACCCATCTGCGCCACCGGCACGCTGCACCCGAAAAAGCGGCACATGGCCGGCAATGCCGGTGAGTACATGTCGTTCACAAATGAGCCCAAAGCACTTACGCAGACCAGAAAGGCCACGAGAAACCAGTAATAGTGCCTGGATTGGGAGAGTTTCAGCGCAAGCGCAGAGAGGGTTCCTGCTGCCGGTGTATTGTTGTCCATATTATCATATTATAATGTGTTGTTCTGTTGCAGTACACATATAACGTTTGCCGGGCGCAACTGTTTGGAGCGTTTAAGTCCCAAAGGTTATCCAAATGTGGAATGAAATGAAAGACCATTGTTGCAAAGTGTCCTGAAATATTATACCTTTGCAACAAGGAACTTATGTAAAACACCATTCCGGAAAAGAAAGATATGATTGAACAGATTGAATTCACTCTCAGGCCATTGCCCCGTGGCATCCATTTGATTACGGCTGATGTTATGCGCCTGTTGCCACGGCTGCCGCATAGAGGATTGCTGAACCTTCTGATAAAACATACATCCGCAGCTCTGGCATTGAATGAAAATGCTGACCCAGACGTGCGTCATGATCTTGATGCAATTTTCAATAATCTTGTCAGGGAGAATGCACCCTACTATCTGCACACCGACGAGGGATCGGACGATATGCCGTCGCATGCGAAATCAGTGATTGTTGGGTCTGCGCTGACATTGCCGGTGACTGATGGCCGACTCAATCTCGGCATATGGCAGGGGATATATCTGTGTGAATTCCGGAATAATGGTGGCCCGAGGTGTGTTGTGGCCACTGTAATAGGCGAATGAGAAAAATCGGCGCAGTGTGACGTTGATACATATGTAACAAAAAACGAGTTGTTTCACAACAACTCGTTCCCTTTAAACCTTTATCTTAATCTAATACTATGAAAAACACACGTGCAAATGTAAGCACTATTTTTAAACTGACAATATATGTGGTCTGGTTTTAATGTTTTTTAAGTATTTTAGACCGCATTTTAGATATCCGAATTTTAGCATCGGGCAATGTTCAAAATGAATTTGGCATTGCGCTCCCGGGCCTATTCGTATCTTTGACTGGCGTCTTAGATACTCTCGCTCGGCAATGCTCAAAATGAATTTGGCATTGCGCTCGCTTATTCGTATCTTTGCAAGTCTTAATGTGCGGGTGTTTCTTGTCAGTTCCCGGCACAGGTCAACCAATAAGCTGCAATATATGGCAACAGAAAAGAATGAAGCCGGCAAAAAGGCCGATATAGACATAAGTGTGGTGATTCCTTTATATAATGAGGAGGAGTCTCTGCCGGAACTCGAGGCATGGATACGCCGGGTGATGGATGAGAATGGCTTCAGCTATGAGATCATCTTTGTGAATGATGGCTCCACAGACCGTTCGCAGGAGGTGATAGAGGCGCTTGCGCAATCCAATCCGCATATTCACGGCATATGTTTCAGGCGCAACTATGGAAAGTCTCCGGCGTTGAACACTGGCTTTGCACGCGCCGCGGGGCGCGTGGTGATCACTATGGACGCCGATCTGCAGGACAGCCCGGATGAGATCCCTGAACTGTACCGCATGATAACCGAGGACCGCTATGATCTTGTCTCTGGTTATAAACAGAAACGCTATGATCCGCTGTCAAAAACATTGCCCACAAAACTGTTCAATGCCACGGCACGTAAGGTCAGCGGCATAAAGAACCTGCATGACTTCAACTGCGGCCTGAAAGCCTACCGCAGTACAGTGGTGAAACACATAGAGGTGTACGGAGACATGCACCGCTATATCCCTTATCTTGCCAAACTGGCCGGATTCAACCATATCGGTGAGAAAGTTGTGCAGCATCGTGCCCGCAAATACGGCAAGACAAAATTCGGGCTCAACCGCTTTGTGCATGGCTATCTGGACCTTGCCACTCTCTGGTTCACCGGCAAGTTCGGCGGCAAACCCATGCACTTCTTCGGGCTGTGGGGTTCGTTGATGTTCCTGCTGGGCTTTATCTCGGTAATCATTGTGGGGGCTGTCAAGCTCTACAATATGTATAGTCACAATCAGTATACGCTGGTAACAGATTCACCGTACTTCTATATAGCTCTGGTGACAATGATTCTTGGCTGTCAGCTTTTTTTGGCCGGATTCATCGGGGAGCTCATTGTGCGCAATTCCAGTGGCCGCAACCATTACGAGATAGACAGTGAATTTTGAATAAAAACCTCAAAACAATCCGCTTATGTCATACCCGCAATTTTACGAACTTGTATGCAAACGCTATTCATGCAGGCAGTTTGACCCGTTGTGTGCGGTAGATGATGCGCTTGTGCGTGCTGTGGTTGAGACCGCGCAGCTTGCCCCGAGTGCGTGCAATCGTCAGCCGTGGCATTTTGTGGCTGTGCGCAATGAAGGGGCGCGTGCGCGCATGCTTGCCAAGAGCCGTCCCGGTTTTATGGATGCTCCCGTGTTGTTGGTCTGCCTCGGAGATCATAGTGTTGCATGGCATCGGCCGGCAGATGAGAAAGATCATACGGACATAGATGTAGCCATTGCCGTTGAGCATCTGTGCCTGTCTGCGGCAGCCCTTGATCTGGCTACCTGTTGGGTGTGCAGTTTTGATGTGGAGGCCGTCCGCGAGGCATTGCAACTCCCTCAGCATGTTGAGCCGGTGGCTCTTATACCATTGGGCTATGCGGCCGCTGACACCGGCGCACCGGCCAAGATCCGTAAACCCGTGGATGAAATTCTGACATGGGAAAAATTCTGAGATTGATAGCCGTGATGTCTGTGGGCTGTGCCTTGTATGGGTGCAGCACGGACGGATGCACGGATCTGCGTTCGGCAATTCCAAAGGCTGATTTTCTCAATTCCGCCACGGCAGAGCCCGTCTCGCTTGACTCCCTGCAGGTGCATGGAGTGGGGGCGCCGGGTGACTCTCTGATTCTCGCTGCCGGGACAGCTGCGCAGTCGGTTTATCTGCCTATGCGTTCAACGGCCACATCAACAACATGGTGTCTGAGTTACAAATGGAAACTGCTTGATGATCCGCGCCTCAACGACACCATTACGTTCGGCTACACTTCCGAGCCTTATTTTGCCTCTGCCGAGTGTGGCGCCATGTATCGCTACCGCATAAAAGAGATAAGCTATACAACCCATATCATAGACTCAGTGAAGGCGGTTGACTCTCTGATAACCAATCTGGACGTGTCACAGCTGCAGATATTTTTCCGGGTGTCTGAGGAAGGGGGTGAGCAATGAGCCGCCGGTCTGACCTGATCGCTGTTCTGGCTGTTGCGGCACTTCTCTTTGTCCCTGCATTGGGACAGAGGCGTGTTACGCCTGTCAACAATGCCGCCACGCGCACGCAGCCTGTGGTGGACAAGGAGGGCGATTCATTGCGGGCGCTGGAGCGTCGCCGCGCCCGTTCCACACAGTATGAGGATGAGACGGGCAAGATCATAATGGTTGATACTGTCACCGGTCAGGAATGGATTGATTCCACGCTTCTGCCCAAAGCGCCCCCGATGAAGTATAGCCTTATGTATGCCATGAACATAGGTGTCAACCTGTGGGATCCGGTCATGCGCATGTTCGGGCAACATTATGGCGGGGCGGATGCCCATGTCAATATAAGTCTGCATAATCGCTATCTGCCTACTTTCGAGATGGGCTTCGGAACGGCGAAAAATACTCCGGCGGATCAGAATTTCACATACCGTTCACCTCTGGCACCATATTTCAAGATTGGCGCCGACTATAATTTTCTGTATAATTCCAATCCGGATTATCAGTTCTTTGCCTTGGCGCGGTATGGTTTCTCTGCCTTCAAGTTTTCTGTTGATGACATAACGCTCAATGACGGATATTGGGGAGAGACTTCAAAATTCTCAATACCGTCAACATCTGTGAGCGCAGGATGGTTTGAGATCGGCATAGGTCTGAAAGTCAGGCTCTGGGGCCCGATTTCTGCCGGATGGAGTCTGAAATACCACCAGATTCTGCACCGCAGTCATCCGGCCACAGGCGATGCATGGTATATACCCGGTTATGGCACAGAGGGTTCTTCGCTTTCCGGATCATTCAATGTGACATATACAATTCCGTTCCGTCAGCACAGTCAGCAGTTGGCTGACACAGCTTCAATACCTTATCCAGATGCGGAGGGCGCCCGGTAGGATTGTTGTGGTGGGTGCCTCGTCGGGGCTTGGACGTGCAGCGGCCATGATATTTGCCCGCATTGGCTGGCAGGTCGCTGTTGCAGCCCGGCGTGAGGAGCGCCTCAGAGAGATGTGCCACGAAATGCCCGGTCACATGACCTCAATGGTTATTGACGTCACAGCGCCTGATGCCACAGAACGGTTTCAGAAACTGATTGACCGGAACGGCGGCATGGATGTTCTCCTTTTTGCCGCCGGATGTGGCTGGAACAATCCCGGACTTGATGATGACAGGGACTGGCGCACCGTTGATGTCAATGTTGTAGGTTTTACGGCAATCACTGAGGCTGCTTTCCGCTATTTCCGCGACAACGGGATTGCCGGACAGATTGCAGCGATCACCTCAATTGCCGGGACAAAGGGTATTGGGGTCTCAGCGACATATAGCGCAACAAAACGCTATCAGTGGTCTATGCTGCAGGCCTATGGACAGTTGAGCGCCATACAGCGCCTGGGCATTGCTGTGACTGATATCCGTCCCGGATTTGTGGACACTGACCTGCTGGATACAGCTACACGGCATTATCCCATGATAATGAGCGTGCAGAAAGTTGCTCCACGCATTGTCAAGGCGATACTCCGCCGCCGCAGAGTGGTGGTGATTGACAGGCGATGGGCTTTCGTAACCGCTTTGTGGCGCTGTATTCCAGCTGTCATATGGAGACGGCTGCGCATAGAGGGCTGAATGTGATGCGGCGCCTCAGAGCAGCGGAAGATCCGGATAATCTCTTTTCTGCACCGATATATGCTCTTTCTGCCGTTTCCTTGGCGATGGCTTTGTATAGTTTATGTCATATGGGAATATCTGGGGAGGACAGCCTTTTTCCGTGAGCACAATGTTAATATGGTTTTGGCCTTCCTGTAGATATACATCAAATGTGTAATGTGTTTCTGTGATTTTCTCGCGGATCCCCTCAGGCTCAATATTCACATCAAACTGGGGTGGGATCTCACCGGACAGAAGGTTTTGCTTGATAACCAGATCAATTGTCGCTACGTCGGTTCTTGTGTCTATTTTCGGTTCAATGTGTTCCACATCATAGTACTTGACATGCCAGGCTTTGATGTCAAGTGATGTGCCATAAAGCCTTAGTCCGTCATAGGTCACAATGATAGGGGAATATGTCACATCTCTTTCAACATCGGTGATATCAGCCGGTATTGTCAGCGCGCAGTCATATGTTACAAAATTGCTGTTTTCGGCATCGTGGAACAAACGCGAGTTCTTTTCAAGATAAATGCCGGCGGCTTTGGGTATTTCAAGACGTGCATCGCGCGCCGAAATCTGACGGGGCAGTTCCAGACGTATTTTTGTCTCGAATTCATGATGCCGGAATCCGATGGCAGTTTTATTTTCCTCATCCCTGTCTTTATCCAGCTTCAAAGAGTAGGCCGCATCAGGGATTATCCGTAGCAGACCCCATTTGCCGTTCAGTTTCACAAACGCGGTGTTGTCATAGGTCTGTCCCACAGCGTCAAACTGTTCCGGAAGGATTTTGCGTCCATTATAGGCCAACCCTATCTTATCAGTTCCGAAAGATGAGATGGCGGATGCATACCGCACAGAGTCCTGCGGCGGTTCCGGAAATGTCAGTATGGAATCCTCGGTCTGGAATCTGACAAGCCGGAGTGTACGGTCAAATATCAGCCGGGCATACCGGTTGTTATCATATCTGGCTTTTATTTTTACCGTGTCATAGGGCAGGTACTTGAAATACTCCGAATAGTTGCCCACTAATTCCAGATGCCGTTTGTTGATGTTGTCAGCATTGCCCCGGCACATCGGCTCAAAGATATCATTCCGGGAGTTGTACCAGTAAAGCCTGTCTTTTATGACAGCCACACCTCTGCCATCAGCACCCACGGCTGACAGGAACTTTATATTCTTTTCATCAAAAGTACGGACTTTCCCTTTGGTGGACATCCTGTATTGCATGGCACTTCCATCGGATTTCAGATAGCCATAGCAGGGATCTTTCATTTTATCATAATTGGCGTAGGTGAAATATGTGGCATAGCCATGGCGAAACGGATATGCCCTTACAAAGTATTGGAAAGCATCAGCTTTGTTGCCGTCTTTGTCATAATATGAATAGACTCCGCCGTTGTTGACAAGCAGATAGCCGTTCTCATAAAACGGGCTGTCATATGCTATTCCCAACTGCGGCATTTCTTTTGAATTGCCCAATGTGTCTATAATCCCGACAATGCGCTGACCTTGCCTGTCAATGACGGTGGCCATACCGTCACTGAACGGCATGATCCGGTTGTGGACTGTGCCAAGATGGTTGCCGTCAAAAGTATATAACGATGGAACTCCATCTCGTTCTGTCTGAAGCAGAACACGGTCCTTTTTCACAAAAATAGTGTCATGGACAGGCTCAATGAGCCATTGCGGGAGCTGTGCCGCCGATGTGAGATGTAACAGGACTGTTGATATAAACAAAAGGCTTAATCCTCTGATCATAAATATATTATCTTTTAATTTTCAAACCGTTCTCTATATTTTCAAGTAGTATGGTGTCATTACCTTTTTTTGCCCAGACATAAGCTTTTTCCAGAAAAGGCCGCGCAAGTCCGGTGTCTGATTTTCTGATGTGAGGGTTTTCTTTCCAGTAATAATATGCCAGCCGGTAAAAGGCATCGGCTTTGATTTCGGGCAGTGTGGAATCCGGTGACTCCGATATTCTGTTCAGCAGTGACAGGGCTCTTGTGCTGATGGCGGTGTCTGTGGGAATATACCGGTTATCATATTCAATACCAAGGAGTTTTTTACGGTGCAGAGAAACGCTGTCGGCATACCAGCCGTATGTGCGCGCCATTTCATGCATCGCCGGCATAAAGCCAATGTCACTCAGCGAGTCAAGAATAAGCATTCCCTCGGAAATCTCCCGGGTATCATTTGAACCGGCCATGGCAACAGCCTGTGCAAAGATATCTTCGACAGATAGACCGGGAGGTATGTCGGAGTCTGATGCCTCTGGCGACACTGATGTTCGCCGGATTATTGCCATGACAATAAAAATAAGAGCGATGCAGACAAGAATGGCACTGGAAATGTACAGCAATTTCCTTTTTATTCTTTTTTCGGTTGGATCATTATTATTGTTGTCATCGGCATCTGCCGGGGGCATGGCTGGCGCTCCCTGAACAGATTCCGCAGCGATGTCCTGACAACATGACGGAAAATCACCGGATAGGATGTCCTCCTCCATCTCCCCGGCAGACTGATAGCGGTCTGCTGCGTTCATAGACATGGCTTTCATGATGACGGCATTGATTTGCGCCGGTATGTCCGGATTCAGCTCGGACGGTTCTTTCATGCGCTCAATGGTGCGTTCGGTAGCGTCTATAGGGCGCTGACCGGTGAGAATGAAATAGAATACAGCTCCAAGCGAGTATAAATCAGTATATGCTCCTTTTCTTGAGGTTGCGGAATACTGTTCAAGTGGTGCATAGCCCTGTTTGACTATGGTGGTGTGACGTTGGGTGCGGTTGTCTATGAATTTGCGTGCCGACCCGAAATCAATAAGAACTGTTGTCTGTTCAGGGGTGACAATGATGTTGTCAGGGGTGACATCGCGGTGGAGGATGTTTTTTGAATGTATGTAGGAAAGGGCATCGCAGACACGTACAATGTAGTTGACTGCCATCTCATACTCCAACGGACCGCCGGTGTCTACCAGACTCTGCAAGGTGGAACCTTCCACAAAAGACATAACCATGTATGATGTGCCGTTTTCATCAAAGACATCCAGAACGCGCACAACGGCATCGTTGTCAAGTTCCGCAATGGTACGGGCCTCGTCGATGAAACGTTGTCTGAATTTCTCAAAAACGGATTCATCTATGCCGTGCAGTCCTATCTGGTCTGACTGGCTGCTGCGCACATTGTAGCCACCCAGAAAGAACTCTTTTATGGCATATTTCTTCTCAAGACCGGCATGGGTGGCTATATAGGTTATGCCAAAACCGCCCGCGCCGATTTTTTTCTCAATGATGTATTTTCCGCCGCAGAGTTTTGTGCCCGGAGACAGTTCTATGCGTATGATTTCACTCATTATTTTGAAAAACCGTTCATGAACATTCTGATTATAAGCATCATTATCACTGAAGTGATAATGGCCAGAAGCGTGCGGCCAATCCATTTGCCCACGCTTGCCATTGTTTTTTTCATTTTTGCTTTGCGCATTGCCCTTTTCTCCGGAGTCTGTTTTTCCCGCGGGGTATCACTGTCATCAATCTCAGTTGCATCTGAATCAGCAAAATAGTTTGTCCATGGCAATGCTGTGTTGCCTATGCGGATTATGTCGTGAGGCTCAATGCGTATCTCCCCGGTAATTCTTGCGCCGTTTACAAATGTGCCGTTTGTGGAGTTGAGATCACGGACAAAAAAAGCACCTGCATCATCCTTTATGAGCTGAAGATGGTGTCTGCCCACAAAGGAATCATTGGAAATTACTATGTCATTGCCGAGTTCGCGGCCTACGGATATTATTTTCATCGCACTTTCAGTTTGTTCAGTTTCAATATCTTCTTTGTGCTGGTCTGTGAATGGATTGTCTGCATCGTTGTCTGTCGGCTGAAGAACCTCAAGTAACGCCGTCTCCATTTCCTGACATGACGAGAACCGTTCACCGATGTCCTTGTCCATGGCCCGGTCAATGACAGGTTGTATTGATTGCCGGACTTTGATGTCTTTGCCGGCGATGCGGGGAACCGGTAAGGTGCATATGTTGTCAAAGATTTCCTCTCGGGTGTTACCTTCATATGGCAACTTGCCTGTAATCATATTATAGAGTGTCACTCCCGTCTGGTAGATGTCTGTTCCGATTTCCGGATTCTGTCCCCGGATCTGTTCCGGAGCCATGAACGAGGGACTTCCACACTTCTTTTTGCGTGTCTCTTTTTCTGAGATGGCCGAGGCTATGCCCAAGTCCAGGACTTTTATGCCAAGATCCTCGGTAACCATTATGTTTGACGGCTTTATGTCAAGATGCAAAATCCCGTGGCTGTGAAGATATCCTATGGTTTCAAGTATGTGAGTGAAGAAATGCACTGTCATGTTCTCATCAAGCGGGCCGTAGGTGTGCAGATACTTGTTGAGGTCCATGCCGCGTACAAACTCCATTATGAGATACATGCGTCCGTCCGCCACCACAAAGTCAACCAGACGCGGTATGTCCGGATGGTCAAGTAACAGATAGTGATTGGCTTCTTCCTTGAAACGTCTTAGCATGAACGGGTCTTTTGCCTTGTCCCGGAACAAAGCCTTTATGGCCACCGTGTCTTTGCTCCTGAGGTCCACGCCTTCATACACGGCAGACATGCCGCCCTGTTGTATAAGGCGGGTGATTCTATAATAGGGGATGTCAGGGAACCGGCTCATAAACCGAGGTTATTTGTCTTTATGTTTTTTCTTATTTTGTTTTTCCTTGCCATCTTTGTTTTTCCGGTCATGCTTGTTTTTGCGGTTATCGAAAATAATTGATTCGATCCGGCAGGTATAGTTGAGCAATGCCATTTTCACTTTGTCTGAAGGGACCGGATTTATGTCTTTGATTTCTTTTCGCTTTTTCTTTGGGATATATGGGAATATGTCATCTGTAAGGACTGAAAGATAAAGGCTGTCAAGTCTTTCGGAAACGAACAGACTGTCCGCTATCGGAACTGCGACAGTCTCAAGGGCTGCCCGGCAGCTTTTTATGCCGTCTGTTTTCAATGAATCTTTTTTGCTTGAAATGAGAGCCATCAGCTCACGGAATTGTTTTATCTGCTCACGCCTGATCAGTTTCTCCTGTTCTGCCAGTTGTTCAAGCCGGGCGTTCTCAATGGAATCTGCAATCTGTTGCTGCCGCTCCATGTAAAGAGCATATTCCTTGGCGTTTGTGCAGGAGTCAACCACGGACATCCTGTTGCCGTCTGCCCGCAATATCATGATTGCCAACGGCCTGTCTGTGACATAAAGCCGTTTATAAATGCTGTCGGCCATGGCTCTTGCAACTTTGTCAGTGACAAAGAGTGTTTCATACTTGTCCTTGTTGCCCTTCACCGCTACGCGATATATAAAGCCGGCTTTCTGTACGTCACCCGTCTTTTTGCCGTCAATGTCACATTTGTAGCCGGTCCATTGTGTCGGTATTGTATATGACTTGGCGGGATATGTCCGGGAGGAATGGTAGGTTTCCTTGCCGTTTACAACCTGAATCCAGCGGATGTTCTGTATGTATCGTGTTTCTCGTCCCTGTGGTGTGGCTGCCGTCAGACGGTAGTTGGCGTGTGTCTTTTGCAGCGTTGCTGTCTGGGCGGAGATGGCGTCATTCAGGTCTTTTTTCATGCTGAATGTCTTTTGAAACACGGTCCTGTCCTTTCCCGGAAGAGTCCGGACTATTGTCAGCCTATAGCCGTTCTGAGCCGCTGATACAAGTGGAATCAGAATAAGCAGAAAAATATGGATAACACGTCTCATATCTGTAGATCGATTTTATCTGGGAGATCCGTCCCGTTTGAAATTCTTTATGTTTTTGCCGTTGTATGGGTCATAGCCGCCTCCGGCCCGAAAATCGAAATGACCGGTGCTGTATTCATTGTCCGGGAACACAATCAGGTCACCGTCATTGTTCTCAGGCCGTTTATAGAATCTGAATGTCCGGCCGTTACCGTCATTGTCATCTGTATATGCATTTTCGGGGATGTTGAATTTCCGGAGTTCCTCTTTATATGCTTCGTTGTTGACGGTTGCCGGACCGGAAGGCATTGCAACGGAGGCGGGAGGAATTACCTTTTCATCGTTATTTACAAGCAACATTCCGGCAATAAGGATTGCTATCGCTGAAACGGTAATGAGAACCCACGGCCATACCGTTTTCCTGCGGGTGCCTGCGGCTACGCTATTGCCCTTGAGCGAAACGCCACGGTTCACTGCCTCAAAAACAGCATTTTCGCTATCCGCATTGCTGAATCTTATGAGCTGCACCGTGATATTGTCGTTGCCTCCGCCTGATTTTGCAAGTTCCACAAGTGTTTTGGCGGCATGATTGATGTTGCCGGCTGTTGCGAGCACCTCAAGAATATCCTTTTCATCAATCATGCCTGAAAGTCCGTCTGAACACAGCAGCACAACATCTCCCTGTGCTGGTATGAGAGGCATGCGGCATAGCTGAGGTTCGACGGTCTCCTTTATGCCGAGTGATTTGCGTATTTTGTTCTTTTCGGGATGATGCTCGGCCTCCGCTTCGGTTATGATGCCTTGGTCAACAAGAGCCTGGACCACTGAATGGTCTTTTGTAAGACGGTAGAGTGTTTTAGATTTATTGTTGTAATAATATATGCGGCTGTCACCGACGTGGGCATACCACATTTTGCCATCGCACACAAGCGCCACGCATGCGGTTGTGCCCATTCCCTTGAGGGCAGGGCGGCGGCATGCTTCATCATATACGCGGGTGTTGGCATATTCCAGTGCCGCAGCAATGCATTGGCCGGGATTGGAGCTTTTCTGACCGGAGATATAGCGGCATATGGACTCCACGGCCAAGTTTGATGCATGTGCGCCTCCGGCATGACCGCCCATCCCGTCACAGACAACGAACAGGTCACCGTTTACCGTCGGGCAGAAGCGGTTGGCATCTTCATTATGTGTGCGTACAAGCCCGGTGTCGGTAAGGGCGCATACGTCAGAGTCAAAATTTACTTTGCCCATATCAGATATATACTTTGATGGTTGTGTTGCCGAGAGATATGGTATCTCCGTTTTTCAATGTCAGCGCATCAATGCGAAAGCCGTTTAGCTCAAGACCGTTTGTAGACTTCAGGTCTTTGATTGAGAATGAATGGCCGTCGTAAGTTATGATGGCATGATGGCGGCTTACTGTCGGATCATTGACGACAATGAAATTATCATCGGCAGTTCCGATGGTTGCTTCAGGGCTGTTGACCAAGTACTCATATGAACCGTCAACAGTTGACACAAGCACGCGTGCACGTATGTTTTTTGCAGCCATCAGTTGGCTTATGGATGACAGTTGTTCCTTGCGTCTGGATTCTCTTTCCCGCTCAGCCTCATGCTGTTGCATGCGCCACCGCTCATTTTCGGCAATCTCAAGTTTGCGTCGTAATGACTCCTGCTCGGCCCTGAGCCGTTTTCGTTCGTTCTCACGTGCCGTCTCTGCTTTCTCACGTGCATGTGCGCGTTTGCGGATGAATTTCACAAGGAAGATCAAGGTTGCTGCCAGAAGTGTCAATGCAGTGATCAGAAGGATTATGAACAGCCAGATATGTGCTTTTATCCATATCCCTGCCGTAATAGCCGGAACATCATATTCAATATTGATGATCTCCTGACCAAGTTCCACTTTCACCGGTACAGTTTTGCCAAGTCTGTCAAGATTGGAGACAAATGATATTTTATAGTTGACACCATCCCATCTTTGTGGCAATTCCTGTAGCCAGCGGTTTAATGTGTAAACCTCGTCGAATAAAAATGGAGATGCCTCAGTCCGGACAAGATTGCCTTTGGCGTCGCGCATGCCTTGATCACGCAGCTTGGCCCGGCTATCGGCCTCATTGAAATCCATGTTCAGGAATTTGCCATAAGTGTACCGGGACAACGTACGGCCTATGATATCTCCTTTCTCGCCCCCGTCTATATTCACGGTATAGATCTGCACCCTTTTTTCTCTGGCACGGTCAAGAAGCGGTGTGGCATCAGCAATGTGTTCCACGCTTCCGGTGGTAAACAGCACGATAGCCTTGGCCTCATCGGGAGGTAAAGTGTCCATAAGTCTCAGACCTTTGTCAATAACCCACAATATGTCAGGTGTCTCGGCAAAGTCAGCCCTGTCACTATCGCAGTAGTCAAGGACGCTCTGCCATAAAGATGTCACATCGCTGCTGAAACTGTCCTGCAACGTCTGGAATTCCATTTCCTTATTCTCGGAACGGCGGTATACCGCGGCATTGAGTCTCATATTCTCATTGACAGGTAATACCGTATAGCCTGTGAGAAGATCGTTTATAACATACATTGCCTGTTGGTCACTGCCTTTGGGCGTGCCTATTATCAGCACATTGCTTTTTGAAGTCTTATCCTCAACGTGGAGGACCTCAAAGTCCGAGAGTTCAACGGGTGTACCGTTTTCGTAGATATGGATGTCCGCTTTTGCAAGCGTATCAGGATTGTTTGTCCTGACCGGGAAAGTGACATTTGGAAAATCACCGGTATCAAACGCGCCATGCGGAATCTGAGCCAATGATGACAATGCTATGCATAAGCCTGATGCAAGGACAGCTGATTTGTTCATATCCGGTCTATTTCTGTTTTTATTCGTTCCAGTTTGTCTGTCAGTGCGGACATCGCTGCATCCATGTCACGCGTGCATTCGGCTGTCGGCTGAATGATGTCACGGGCAAATGCCTCGCCGACGGTGTCATTCCAGCTGTTTTTTATCTCGTGCCCGATGTTGTCAATGCAGCCTATGCTGTTTCTGAATGTGTTTATGTCCGCTCTCATCTTAATCTTAATGCCTGTATTAATGGTTCACGTATGCTTTCCGGAAAGTCAGAAATTTTTCCTTTTAAAATATTATATTTGAACGCGAGACTGAGTGGCCCCAGTTTTCCTTCGGCTTTTCCTCCGCCAATCTTTGCACCGAAGCTCCCGCCTGCATGTGCGCCGCCTTCAACACCGAAGAACTCCTGAGAGTATGAATCTCCAATCAGGGATTTGGTTGGAGCTGTTATTCCGCAGAGGCCCGCTTTTCCTGATGCTATTTCCGCGCCGGCATGAACTCCCAGACCGCCGGTTGAAATTCCTGCGCCGGCATGAAAATCAGCGCCTATGTTTGCATTGATGTCTCCATAGACCGCTCTGCCTTCCTCAGAGATCACGTATTTGGCAATTGTGGTTTCTATTCTGTCTGCGTTAAACTTGCCGCCTACGTGGCTCAGACTGCCACCTATGCTACCCGCGAATATTCCACGAGTGTATTTGGTGCCTGTCTCGTAGCCGAAATCAGGGCCTCCATAATCCCAATCAACTCCTGACGGTTCTTTCCGCAAGGCATGACTGATGTAGGAGCCGTCGCGGGCTATGAAATACATCTCATTC
>JAUNPQ010000036.1:0-21047 GCA_030536615.1 Bacteroidales bacterium
AAGAGATTGTATCTGAAATACATATTCATTTTGAATAATACATGTATACAGAACTTTGACGATATGATATGGCCTTTTCCACACTGACTGAAACATTATATTGTCAGTTTTTTCGTAATTTTGCGGCGCTGTTTGATCCGGTTCCTTCCGGAAATACCATCAGCCATCTTAAAACTAACCGTTATTATTAAAAACATTTATGAAAAAAACTATTCATTGTATCCTCATCGGATGTGCCGTAGCATCCATGACAACATCGTGCAGCGATGATCCGGATGACAACAAGAAAGACGAACCCAAAAGCTATTCAGCGCTCTATGTCCTAGATGAAGGCGGTTTCGGAGCCGGAAATGCAAGTCTGGACGCTTACGATCTCCACACCGGCACATTCACGCAAGATGTCTACAGTTCTGCCACCGGCAAACGCCTTGGAGACACAGGTTCTGACCTCCAGTATCACAACGGCTGTCTGTTCGCTGTGATGAACGGCTCAGGCAAAGTGATTGTCACCGATGTTTATATGCAGTCATCCGTAGCTGAAATCAGCATTGAGTCACCGCGTAAAATATGTTTTAACGGAGACAAGGCATATGTATCTTCTTTCACCGGCGGAGAAAATGGCAAAGGTTCTGTCAAAGAGATTGATCTGAACACATATACCGTCACAAAAAACATCCCTGTAAGCTATGAACCTGAAGGCGTGGCCGTTCATGAAAACCGGCTTTATGTGGCGAACTCATGCGGGTACCATCTGACCCTGACCGATGACAGCTACATTTCAGTGATAGCTCTCTCTGACTATTCGGAACTACCCCACATTGACCTGCATGTTGTCAATCTGGAAAACATTCTTTTTGACAGCAAAGGACACCTCTGGGTATCATCGCGTGGGAATTACAGCGATGTTCCATCACGCCTCTACCGCATAGACCGCTCTGCCGGAAATGTCTATAACGATGTCTACACATATAATATGCCCTGTTCAAACATGACAGCCACCCCCGGACGTCTATATTTCTATGCTTCTGTATGGGACAATTCACAATACAAGAACATAAACACATTCCGCTCTATCAATCTCAACACTCTTGATGTTGAGACATCATCGTACATCAGCACCGATGCAGCCGGCGGCATACAGAATCCCTATGGTCTGGCTGTTGACCGGTTCACCGGAGACATTTTCATTTCAGACGCATGTGACTATACCAACGGCGGCAAATTGTTCTGCTTTGACAAGAATGGCGCTCTCAAACATGAGTTTACCACCGGAGTAAATCCCGGCCATCTGACTCTTGTTCCTGCCGCAGACTGATTGCAAACCTGAAAACAACTATATAAACAGATAAACGCCGGCAAAACCGGCGTTTATCTGTTTATATAGTTGTGGTTACAATATTAGCTTATGTCTGGCTTTACTGGACTGACAGCAGAAACTTTTCTGCCTCGAGCGCGGCACGGCAGCCTGCTCCGGCAGCAACAATGGCCTGTTGGAAGACCGGATCGGCAACATCTCCGGCGGCAAAAACACCATCGATATTGGTAGCCTGAGAGTGGGCGCGCACCTTTATAAATCCTGCATTATCCATGTCCACATAAGGCGCAAAGACAGCGCTGTTGGGCTGATGTCCTATGGCAAGGAAAAATCCGTCAATGGATATGTCAAACAGTTGCTCGCGCGGAGTCCCCATATATTCCACAAGATGTGCGCCCTCAAGCACCTCTTTTCCAAAGAGTCCGACAGTATTGGTGTTGAACAGGACAGTTATTTTGGGATTCTGGAGCACACGCTGCTGCATGACCTTCGAGGCTCGGAGATAGTCTTTCCTGACTATCAGATAGACTTTCTTTGCCAAACCGGCAAGATAGACGGCTTCCTCGCAGGCAGTGTCTCCGCCGCCCACAACAGCGACGGTACGGTTGCGATAGAAAAATCCGTCACAGACAGCACAGGCCGATACACCCATGCCCATATATTTCTGCTCGTCAGGCAACCCGAGGTATTTTGCAGCCGCACCGGTAGCTATTATCACTGTCTCGGCCTCAATTTTCTCGTCCAGTCCTCCTACAGTCACATCAAAGGGCCGTTGGGCGAACATCACCTCTTTCACAATTCCGGTCCTGATGTCTGTTCCGAAACGCACTGCCTGTTTGCGCAGGTCTTCCATGAGCTGATTTCCGTCCACACCGTCCGGATATCCCGGGAAATTCTCGACAGTGGTGGTAGTGGTCAGTTGACCGCCGGGCTGCGGTCCTTCAATCAGAATGGGGCTGAGATTAGCCCTTGAAGCATATATTGCGGCTGTGTAACCGGCAGGACCGGAGCCTATTATCAAACATTTTGTTTTCATTGTATCAATTATTCTGTTATCGGAGATCTATAAGTTCAACGTTCTTATTCATTTTTGCATCAAACTCAAAATATGATTTCGGGAGCGCACTCCCTTTTGTAAACGATTTCACTGTCACAGTTGTTGACGTGTTGCCTGACATATCGGCCTTGATGCTTATGGGCACAAATGTTCTGGCATTTACTGTTATCACAGCGCTTTTTATAGCCGCCGCTTTGCTTTTTGCTGTCAGACTGACTTTATACTGGCCTTTGGGTGCAGCCAGCATCTTGCATGTGAAATTGTTGCGGAATCCGGAAACAACTTGAAACGGATTGCTCTCTACGAGTTCTGCTGCCGTTGGCTCAGTCAGCGAAACTTCTTTGGCGGATCGCTGAAGAGTCCACTGGTATTTCCCGTTGTACCACACCACTATGTCACCGGCATTGTATGAGAATTTCTCCTTGCAGACTGTCATTGTACCGTTGCCTGCGCCACCACTGCCTGAGAAACTGAACGTCACAGACACCGACTGCGGTCCGGTGAGCACGGCGCACACTTTGTCAAGGACATTTTCCGCCGTGAGGGCGGCAAAGCACTGGAATGTGGCAAGCATTGCCACTATGATTGCTGATATCTTACGCATCTTGTTCTTGTGAGAGAATTAATCCCTATCCTTGTGAGAGAATATGTTCAAGTGTCTGTGGATCAACAAGCACGGCGCGGGGTTTGTTGCCTGAGCCGGGACCTACAACTCCACAGGCCTCGAGCTGGTCAATTATCTTTCCGGCACGGTTATAACCTATTTCAAAACGCCGCTGAAGTATGGATGTGGACGCCGAGGGCTGCTGCACCAGAAAACGCGCACAGTCATTGAAAAGCACATCGCGGTCCATACTGCCGCCGGCAATCCGTCCTGTCTGCGGATTTTCAGCAGCCGCGGCAAGCATGGGATCGGGGAGCATATATGGCTCGGCAAAGCCAACCTGTGCGTTTACAAAATCACAGATACGCTCAACCTCGTCGGTCGATATAAATGCACACTGCACGCGTTCCATGGCTCCCCCGGCACTATACAGCATGTCGCCACGGCCTATGAGTTGGTTGGCGCCCGGCCGGTCAAGGATTGTGCGCGAGTCAACCATCTGGTTCACCCTGAATGCTATGCGTGCCGGGCAGTTTGCTTTTATAAGGCCTGTGAGCACGTTTGTTGACGGTCGCTGTGTGGCTATGATCATGTGCATACCCACGGCACGGGCCTTCTGCGTGATGCGTGTCACAGGACTTTCTATCTCCTTGCCTCCCATCATTATCAGATCGGCGAACTCATCAATTATGACAACGATATATGGCAGATATTTGTGGCCTTTCTCAGGATTAAGTACCCGTGAGACAAACCGTTTGTTATATTCCACAATGTCACGCACGCCGGCATCCTTGAGCAATGCATATCGCTGATCCATCTCCACACACAATGAGTTGAGGACAGCGAGCACGCGGTTTGAATCAGTGACAATGGGATCGTCATCGCCATCGGGCAGTTTTGCAAGATAATGCTTCTCAAGTTTGGCATAGAGGCTGAATTCAACCATTTTGGGGTCAACGAGCACAAACTTGAGGTCAGACGGATGTTTCTTGTAGATCAATGATGCGATTATGGCATTCAGACCCACTGACTTACCCTGACCGGTGGCACCGGCGACAAGAGCATGAGGCATGGACGCCACATCGACCACAAACACATCGTTTGAAATGGTGGCACCCAAAGCCACAGGAAGAGCTTTCTTGCTATCCACGAATTTGGGGGAACTGAGCACTGACCGCATGGACACTGTCTGCGGATCATTGTTGGGGACTTCAATACCCACTGTACCGCGCCCCGGAATTGGCGCAATGATACGTATACCTTTGGCGGAAAGACTGAGGGCTATGTCATCCTCAAGATTCTTGATCTGGGCGATGCGCACTCCGGCCTGAGGTATAATCTCATAGAGGGTTATTGTGGGACCGACCGTAGCCTTGATGTGTGCTATCTCAATCTTATAATTCCGGAGTGTCTTTACAATTTTCTGGATATTCTCCTCAAGTTCCTCTTTGTCAACAGTGGCTTTGGCAACACGGTCCTCAAGGAGCGACAGTTCAGGCTGAACAAAGTTTGGCAAGTCAAGGTATGGGTCATACTTATCATCCGCCATTTCTGTGCCGGTATCATCCGGGCCGTCAATGACAATTGCCCCGGAATCTGAGTCAAGTGCCGGGCGATTCACCTCAAGCGTGGGACCATCAAGCGAGAATCCCTCGTCAGCCGGCTGCGGTTTCTGATCATGCACATCGCCTCCGTCAATTGAAAAAGCCGTTGGCGATGAAGCAGACTCAGCCTGCGGAGCGTCATTGCTGTCCGCATCTGTTGCTGACGCAGGATGCATTGGCCCTGCTGCCGGATTGGCTGTTGTTCCTGCTGTTCCCTCAGCAACAGGCAATGCCTCCGCCGCGGGTTGAGGACGTTCCGTCTCGGGCGTAATTCCCTCAAGGCCGGCATAGGATGAATCAATCTCTGACTGAGGGTCGGAATAATTGCGTTTTAATGTCGGCATATACTTCCGGCAATGGCGGCACACACGCTTTATGGGATAATAGAATGTGCATACCACAGCGGCCAGGAGCACAATCGTGACAATGGCCGCACCCATCCAGTCCGTCGTATCAAACAGGTATTTGTTGACATAACGCCCGTGGGTACCACCCCACAGAACAGCAGTGTCTGCCGAATACGTTATCAGTCCTGCAACAACAGAGACCGTGATTGCAAGCAACAGACACTTGAATGTAAAGCTCCAGAAATTGATTTTCCATTTTGCTATGAGGCATCCGCCTATTGCAAACAGATAAATGGCTATGACAAAAGCACCCAGTCCAAAAGCGTCTGTAAAAAGGGTGTGTGACAGCCATGCTCCGAATGCGCCTCCGGCATTTGCAACCTTGTGGCCGGAATGGGCCATCTGCTCAACAGTGTTGTTGAGCACAAGACTTTGGTCTGTGGCTGCATTGCGCAGATGGGAGAACAGCACCACACACATAGCCGCAGCGATAACCACCGCGAATATCCCGAGGAAAATATGAAAGCGGCGGTCAAAGATAAATTTGGTTATGCCTCCTGAATATTTCTCAGGAGTCTGTGCCACACGCTTTCTGCGCGATTGCGCCGTTGCTGCCGCCGCACCTGACCGTTTCTGTGCCGGAGAAGCCATCTCCGAGGGGCGTTTCCTGTCTGATGATACCGTTGCCTCGTGGCCGGCGTATGTGCCTTCCACCTCATAATATGGCAGGTCTGCGTCGGTATTTGGCTGCCGCCGTGACTCCTTGACCGGACTCACAACCGGCTCATTGTCCTCAAACGGCTGCGGCTGTCTGAGGTTTGGTGTGTCGTGGCGGCGCACAACACGCGGCGCACGCACGCCATTGCCACCGGCCGGTGTTTCCGGCTGCCGGCGTATATTGTTGAGTTCTATGTCAAAATCGTCCATATTCAACACCCTCTTAAAGTTTCTTCATCTGCGCTATGACTTCCGCGGGCGATTCCGCGCCGAACACCGCGCTTCCGGCTACAAGTGCATCAGCACCGGCATCAGCAAGCAGACGTCCCGTTTCCAGATTGACACCGCCGTCTATCTCAATGAGCGCCTTTGAGCCTGACTCATCGATCAGAGCCTTGAGTCTGCGGGTCTTGTCAAGAATCTGCGGTATGAATTTCTGACCTCCGAAGCCGGGATTGACGCTCATCAACAGAACCATGTCCAGATCTGTTATGATATCCTGAAGCGTAATGACCGGAGTGGCCGGATTGAGCGTCACGGCGGCTTTCATGCCGGCAGCCTTGATAGACTGCACCGTTCTGTGTAGATGCGTGCATGCCTCCTGATGCACGTTCATTATCGCAGCGCCCGTATCGCGCACACGGGTGATGAACTTGTCGGGGTTCACAATCATCAGGTGCACATCCAGCGGCTTTGTGGCACGACGCGCAATGGCGTCTATCACCGGAAAGCCGAAAGAGATATTGGGGACAAACACACCGTCCATCACATCAAGATGATACCAGTCGGCATCAGATGCGTTAAGCATGTCCACGTCACGGTCCAGATTGCCGAAATCGGCTGAAAGCAGAGAGGGAGAAACTATCATCATTTCAATTCTATATTGTCAGTAGTATTATGTTTATGGGAGAACCATCTGTATACCAGATAAATGACGCATATTGCCAGCAATGCCATGCCGCCATAGGTCAGATATTCGTTGTATTCTTCAATCTTGCTCTGGAGAACATCAAGGCTCACTGTCTTTCCAAGCCAGTATCCCAAAGCGGCCAGTATGCAATTCCACACCAGAGCGCCCAAGGTTGTGAACGCCATAAAGATCCATATGTTCATCCGCGCAAGGCCGGCAGGAATCGAGATAAGTTGCCGGACAGCCGGTATCAGACGGCCTATGAATGTAGAAACAGCTCCATGTTTGTCAAAATAAGCCTCTGCCCGCTCCACTTTGGCCTGATTCAGCAAAAGAAGATGACCCAGGCGTGAGTTGGCGAACTTGTAGACAATGGGGCGTCCTATCCACACTGACAGATAATAATTGACAAGCGCGCCGCCCAGAGCCCCGAGTGTGGCAACAGCAACAACGCCCACAACACTCATGTTTCCTTGCGTGACGGCAAGATAGACTGCCGGAGGAATCACAAGCTCAGACGGGAACGGGATAAACGAACTCTCTATTATCATGAAAATGAACACATACCAGTAGTTTGCATTCTCTATGAAAAAATCAAAAAATTCTTTGGCATCGAAAAACAATGCGCACGGCACCGAAAGTTCCATTGTTATGTTGTTGCTTAACTATTTAGGGATGTTTAACGACCTCTTGTTTTCAAATCATTATACACAGACAGCGCCATACCGGCGCTTACAGATTACAAAGGTACAAAAAACTCTCCAATGTGGATTCCAATCAGGGATGTAAAATTTATTTGTGTGTTCAAAAAAAACTTATTAACTTTGCAACTCGAATTGTGAATAATAACGAAAAAACGATATACACCAATGAAACGTACATTTCAACCTTCTAACCGCAAGAGAGTAAACAAACACGGTTTCCGTGAGCGTATGTCCACACCCGAGGGCCGCAAAGTCCTTTCACGCCGTCGCGCCAAAGGCCGCGCACGTCTCACTGTTTCCTGCTCAATTGCAAGCAAGTAATCTGATTGTTACAGATACAACAGGGAGCGCACACTGAAAATTCAGTGTGCGCTCCCTGTTGTTGCCCCACTCATTGACGGGATTTCCCGGACAATTGCCGGTAGGCGTTCCTGAACATCTCAAGCCAGGGGGTATACCGGTCATCGCTCCACTCCCGCGGATAGTGCCCGCATTGACGCGGGAGAATTGATCTCTCAGGATGAGGCATCATGGCAAGATGGCGTCCGTCAGGCGTGCATATGGCAGCCACCCGGTCATCGCTACCGTTGGGATTGCCCGGGTACTCATCATACATGTAGCGCGCACAGACCTTGAAGCCGTTATGTGTGCCGCTGAACACAAAGCGTCCCTCGGCATGCGCCACCCACACTCCCGCGGTCATACCTGACAGCGCGCCCAGCATCGCACTGCCATTGTGTGGAATCTCAACGCTCAGAAACGACGATTCAAACTTTCCGGATTCGTTCGGCGCAAGGCGCACACTTCCTTCCGGAGTGTTGAACAGCCCCAGTTCAACCATAAGCTGACAGCCATTGCATACGCCCAATGATAATGTGCTCTCTCGGGCAAAATAATCATCCAGAACCTTACGCGCCGTTTCATTTTCCCTGAGCACAGCGGCCCATCCGCGCGCGGCGCCAAGTACATCGCTGTTGGTAAACCCTCCGCAGAACACAATCAACGATACATCACGCAGGTCTTCGCGTCCTGAGCATAAATCGGTGGTATGGACATCAACAACCTCAAAACCGGCGGCATGCAGAGCATAAGCCATCTCGCGTTCTCCATTAACGCCTTTCTCGCGTATGACAGCAGCACGGATGCGTCTGTCTGATAAATGAATGTCAGGTGTAATCATTTTGAGGCCTGACCATACCACGGGCTGTTTCCCCAGATTTTTCACACGGCTTCCGGCACATGACGCGGCGCATTGCATGCGGTCAAACAAACCAGAAGTATGAACCCATTGCCGGCGCAGACTATCAACATCAAACTCATATGTCTGCGCTCCATGATGCAGCCGTATTGTCCGTTCCTCATATGATTTGCCGATATAGGCATATTCAGCGCCGGTTTTCTTCATCTCCGCTTCAAACACAGCCACATCGGCGGCGTCAATCTGCATAACCATTCCGGGACTCTCGCTGAAAAGCATCGGAGCAAGCCCCATAAAGCCAATCCCGGCAAGACCATCCGTGAAAATCTCAAAACCTCCGCGGCTGTCGGCAAACAACATCTCCGCAAGTGTGACAAACAGTCCGCCCGACCCCACATCATGGAGCGCAAGCGGTGACATCTGTGCAATGGCATTGAATACATCCGCAATCTCTTGCGCGGAAGCGGTCCCCGGCGCGTCAGTGCCCACCGCTCCAAGAGTCTGATAGAAAGCGGAGCCACCTAATGCATTGACATCAGATCCTAAAGAGACATAATACAGACAGTCATCCCCGCCGATGCGCGCCACCGACGTTGTCACCCGGCGCACATCCGCAACCATACCGGCAGCTGTGACAAGCAATGTGCCGGGGGCGGATACATCACCATCCGGGTACTTCTGAGTCATGGACAGAGAATCCTTGCCTGTAGGCACCGCTATGCCAAGAGCACGGCAGAACGCGGAGAGTTCCTCCACGGCATCATATAAGTCGGCCATATCTCCCTCATGTCCGTTAGGCCACATCCAGTTGGCACTCAGAGCCACCGAGCCGATGCCTCCGGATATTCCCGCACCCACGATATTTGTCAGAGCGCGGACAACCGCCAGACGCACCGATCTGCGCATATCAACAAGAGCGACTACAGGAGCACTCCCCACGGACATAGCAATACCCTGATTCCCGGTAAAGGAAAAAGCAGTGACACCAAAGTCGCTCAACGGCAGCTGCAGCGGACCGACACATTGCTGACGGGCAACAAGGCCGCCCACACTGCGGTCCACCTTATTCGTCAGCCAGTCCTTGCAGGCCACGCTCTCCAACGCCATCACATTATATATATAGCGACATATGTCCGAGAGATCATACATTGGATCTGCAAAACTTTTCATACAATGGCTGTCCACAACATCTTTTGGCGGAAGCGCGCTGAACAGATCCGTGACAGACAGATCAAATACCGGATGATCCGGTTGTTCAAAAACAATACGGCCATCAGCCGCGATGACACCGACAACCGCCATAGGCGCACGCTCACGCATAGCAATGGTCTTTAGCGATGTCAGGACCGATTCATCAACGGCCATGGCGACACGCTCCTGACTTTCATTGCACAGAAGTTCCGTATCGCTGAGCGTATAATCACCGACCGGAAGAGCAGACATGTCTACGCATCCTCCGGAATCAGACATCAGTTCAGTCAGAGCATTGATGTGACCGCCTGCACCGTGGTCATGCACAGCGGCGATTCCGGGTAGCCCACTTTCAACCACAGCTCTGATGACATTGGCCACCCGCCGCTGCATTTCCGGATTGGCACGCTGCACGGCATTCAGCTCCACACGCGATGTTGCCTCACCGTTCGCCAGCGATGAGACAGAGCCTCCGCCCATCCCGATACGATAGCTGTCACCGCCAAGCATCACTATTCTCATGCCGGCGCATGTATGCTTTTTGCACAGACATCGGTCAGGAATATACCCCACTCCACCGGCCATCATCACAGCCTTGTCATATCCATATACGCGTCCCTGAGAGTCCATACCCTCAAACGTCTGCAATGTGCCGCATATGAGCGGCTGCCCGAATTTGTTGCCGAAATCGGAAGCACCATCCGAGGCACGCACCAATATCCGTGCCGGATCATTATATGCCCATCGGCGCGGTGCCGGATTACATTCATAGCCACGTGGCTCGAGGCGCGGATACGAGGTCATATACACCGCAATGCCGGCCAAGGGCACACTGCCTGTCCCGGTGCACATGCGGTCACGGATCTCTCCTCCGCTGCCGGTGGCCGCGCCGTTGAAGGGCTCGACCGTGGTAGGGAAATTATGTGTCTCCGCTTTCAGTGTCCATGATATTTTTTCAGGAGTGAATACATACGGTGACGGCGCTGATGCCAGTTCTGGCCTGAACAAGTCCGCCGTCAGACCTTTCATCACCGCTGAATTATCAGCATAGGCACTCAATATATTTTCATGACCAACGGATGTTGCGCGTATATGATCAAATAAAGATAGAGTCTTGCCGGCGCCGTCAATGTGAAAATTTCCATTGAAAGTCTTGTGACGGCAATGTTCGCTGTTTATTTGGGCAAAACCATAGACCTCGGCTTCATTCAGGTTGCGTCCCAACCGCCTGGAAACATCCTTCAGATAATCAACTTCCGCAAATGACAACGCCAGCCCATGTATGGAATTATACTCAGAGATATTGTCCACCGGCAGAGGTCGGGCCGCTCCCGCCGACATTTTGAAAACATCGGCATCAAGTCCGTCATACACATCCTCCAGCAGCGCATCCCGCACACGTGCGCCCTCACGGAATTTTTCTATCCTTTTCACTCCGCAAAATCCTGAATTTCTGACAATCTCCACCGCATTTGTGGCCCACGGGGTGACAAGACCACGGCGCGGCCCCACAAACGGCCCCGGCAGCATGGCTGCATCAGCCACAACGGCGCCAAGCAGATTTTCCAGAAAGGAGATGACCGCAGCATCCGGGGCTGTCTCAACCTCGACGGCATAGACTGTAGCGCGGTTACGGAAATATATTATCATGCCGCAAATTTAGCTATTTTTTCAACCACGGCTTCATTTTTTTTATTTACCTTTGCAAAGATTTTTGGCAATCATGGACCGATACATTGAAATACAAGGCCTCAACGTTCATTATCAGGAAGTTGGCGAGGGCGCTCCAATTATAATCATGCATGGTTGGGGCTGCAACACTCAGACGGTTGCCTCCATAACAGCCACAGCATCACGGACCAACCGCGTATATAGCATTGACCTGCCCGGATTCGGGCAGACCCCTGAGCCTCCCGCGGTGTGGGGCGTGGAGGAATACACGCGCCTGATTGAAGATTTCGCAAAGCAGACCGGATTACGCAGGCCATCGCTTCTGGGTCACTCATTCGGTGGAAGAATAGGCATACTTTTTTCATCGCGCAACGATGTTGACAAGCTCATACTTGTTGACGCGGCAGGCGTAAAACCGCACCGCAAGCTGTCATACTATCTGAAAGTATACTCATTCAAGACTGCCAAGACATTCATCAGACTCATTTTCCCGAAAGAAAAGGCACAGCGCCTCATCGAGGACATGCGCAACAAACGCGGGTCTGCCGACTATAATCAGGCATCGCCACGCATGAAAGAGATTCTGTCCAAATGCGTCAATGAGGATCTGCGCCACGTGCTGCCACAGATCAAAGCCCCTACTCTGCTGATATGGGGCGAGAATGACACGGCAACCCCAATCCGCGATGCACGCCTGATGGAGCGCCTCATTCCCGATGCCGGTCTTGTTTCATTCCCGCATTGCGGACATTACTCCTTTCTGGACAATCCGGCTCAGTTCGCAGCCGTGCTCACCTCCTTTCTAACCAGTAAATAGACAACTGATCCATGATCTTACTCATAGTTTCATTGGTAGCTCTGGCTGCAATAAGTGTAGCCGTTTTTTTTGAACTCAGGCGTGATCTGATGATGCTGCAGCAGAATTCATACCGTCGCGAACGGTACATGAACTGGCTGCGCAAAAGCGGTGACACAACATCCACCGCCCACATCATCGGCTATATTCTTCTGTTCATAGGCCTTTGCGGCTTCAGCGTGGAGATTTTCAGCGTTTCCGGCATATGCCTTTTCGGCATAATCCGCACATGGCAGCTCGTCGCGAAAAAATACAAGAAACCACTTGTCATGACCCGGCGCGCCATGCGAATCTTTGTGTGTGACATCATCCTTTTCATTCTGATTACGGGAGCTGCCGTTGCCCTTTTCGGTCTTGGTTCAGACATGCAAGCCGCTTATGCCGCATGTATGGGAGCGATGGGCGTGTTCTGTTGCGCCCATATAGTGACATTGCTGAGTGATCTGATCCTCTCACCGGTGGAACGGCACATCAACCGGAAGTTCTATAACCGGGCAGCCGGCCGTCTTGCCTCAATGCCCGGTCTCAGGATAATAGGCATAACAGGCAGCTACGGCAAGACATCGACAAAGCACTATCTTCACCGCATCCTTTCGGAGCATTTTGACACGCTGATGACTCCGGGCAGCTATAACACCACACTTGGCGTGGTCCGCACTATAAATGAATATCTCAAACCCTACAATGAGGTGTTCATCGTGGAGATGGGAGCCAAACAGACAGGCGACATCAAGGAAATATGTGACCTTGTGCACCCATCCATAGGAATAATCACCGCCGTGGGGCCACAGCATCTTGAGTCATTCAAGACCATTGAAAACGTGCGCGAAACGAAATTCGAGCTTGCCGACGCGCTGCCGGCAGATGGTATTGCAGTGATAAACAACGACTTTGAGCAGTCAAGAAAGCGCAACGTATCCGGCAAACATGCTTTACGCTATGGCATAAGCGCCCCCAAAGGATGCGATTACACAGCCAAAGACATCCGTTATTCGCCTGATGGCTCAGAATTTACTGTCACAGGTACGGATGGGACTCTGATGACCCTGACAACCTCACTGGTTGGCGAATGCAACATATCAAACCTGATCGCCGCCGTGATTGTGGCGCTGAAACTCGGTGTCCCGGCTGAAAAAATCAAATATGCCGTAAGCACCATACGTCAGGTTGAGCACAGGCTGTCAATGCGCAGACTTCCGGGAGGCATAACCATCATAGACGATGCGTTCAACAGCAATCCCTCCGGCTCAAAAATGGCCCTTGACGTACTGGCCATGATGCCCGCCGGACAACGCATCATCATAACACCCGGCATGATAGAGCTTGGGGACATGCAGCACGAGCTGAACCGGGAATTCGGAAAACAGATAAGCCGCAGTGCCGACTATGCATTCATAGTGGGGCAATATAACCGCGACGCGATAATGGAAGGACTGACAGACGGGATGATTCCGGATGACCATATCTTCCTCTTTGATACATTCCTTCAGGCCAACGCACATGCCATGAGCATTGCCAGGCCCGGAGCAACAATTTTGATTGAAAACGATTTACCAGATACATTCAAGTAGCATACTGAATTTACAGCGATGAAAACAAATATCGGAATATTTTTCGGTGGCCGAAGCACCGAGCATGAGATTTCAGTGATTTCAGCCAATCAGGCCATGCACGCCGTTGACAAGGACCGGTTTGACGTGACACCCATATACATAACAAAAGACGGCCGCTGGTTTACAGGCAGTGCTCTCATGGATATTTCGGCCTATCGCGACATACCCGCCCTGCTGAAACAATGCACACCGGTATACATGCGCCCCATATATGGCGATTTCAATCTCTATACGGAGCAAAACGGCTTTATGAAAAAAGGAGTTAAGAGTGTGGCGTGCCTTGACGTAGCAATCCCGGTGCTTCATGGCTCAAACGGCGAGGACGGCACATTTCAGGGCGTGTTGCAGTCAACAGGGCTGCCGTTTGCCGGCTGCGATGTCCTTTCATCGGCAAACGGCATGGACAAGATAACCATGAAGATGATACTTCAGGCTGACGGGATTCCCGTTGTGGACTATGTATGGTTCACCGACAAGCAGTGGTTCAGCCAGCGCGACCGCCTCATCGGAAAGATCGAGGACAAACTTGGCTATCCGGTCATCATCAAGCCCGCAAATCTGGGGTCAAGCGTAGGCATAGCTCGCGCTGACAACCGCGAGACTTTGATCGCAAAGGTCTCCGAGGCCGAGAAATACTCATCGCGCATAATAGTTGAGCACCTTGTGGAAAACCTCCAGGAAATAAACTGCTCCGTGTTGGGTAATTGCGACGAATACCGCATGTCTGTCCTTGAAGAGCCGATCAAATCAGGAGAGATACTCTCATACGAGGATAAATACATGGGCGGGTCAAAAGGAGCCAAGGGCATGCAGGCGTCACAGAAACGCATTCCGGCCGATCTGCCCGCGCAGATGACCGAGCGCATACAGTTCCTTGCCGGCGAGACATTCCGTGTGCTTGGCTGCCACGGTGTGAGCCGCGTGGACGTGATTGTTGACCGCGATGACAGCTCAATATATGTCAACGAAATAAACACCATTCCCGGATCGCTGTCATTTTATCTCTGGGAAGCAACCGGCCTTTCATTTGACAAACTGATGTCCGAACTGATATCCCTGGCCCTGAAACGCAGACGCGATCAGGAAATGAAAACCGTTTCCTATGACCAGAACATCTTCTCGCTGGGAGGTGGTGTAAAGGGCGCCAAAGGCGGAAAGTTCAACAAATGACGGTGACATTCACTCTCCATTCACTGTTGAGCGCACGTTTTCAAAACTTTTTGCCAGCTGGCGCGAAAATATTTCAGCGCCACGGAAATTGAGATGGTACGTGTCTCCGTAGCATGAATCCGGATATACAACCTCAGTAAAATCATACATCCTGACATAAGGGAAATATCGCCGGCGTATCTGCGGAAAAAGCCGTCCGTTCCAAACGGCCTTATGTTTTGGGGAAGACATGAATACAAGTGTGATATCATTTTATTAATAAAATGCAATGTCGCCGGAGAAATTTTTTCAACACTGCGGTCTGTTGATGAGGCGTCAGGATCATCCGTGGCCCTTTCCCGGGCAAGACGCTCAACGTCTTCTTTTAACTTGTCTCTTACAAGATGGCTATAGCCGCCCATATCAAGGCGCCCCGGCTCTTTACCGGTAAATATGAACAGGAGCTTATATGTGTCATAAAGCGACGTCAGATAGTTTTTGTTCCATTCATATCCGCGGTATCTCAAACTGGTAATGATATCATCAATGCCGAACTCAGTGAGATAATATGGATGATTTATCTCATGTCTGCCCCATTTGGTATCACTGCTGAAAAGAATACCATCATCAATACCAACCACAACAGTATCAATCTGAGGATTGATGCGTTTCATCATCTTCAACTTGGCATAGGCGAATTCTATGTGCTCGGCGCTCTTGGCGAAATTGAACGAATGCGGAATAAGGTTGTCATCAACACTTGTCTCAATTGTTGAATTGCCCAGAAAAAGAATGTGGACATCCGCGGGAAGTTTGAGCCTGTTCCCTTTGGTAGACATAAGAAAAGTATGGAACAATCCTATCAGCAATCCCATTACCAAGGTAAAACATAGCGTTCGCAATATAAATCGTCTCATAGCCATTGTTTCAGAATTGGAAATAGATGAATTGTTCCTGCGCACCTGCGAAACAGAGTATGGCGAATATCAAAAAAGCATAGCATCCCCAGCGTATCACGATGTTTCTGCCTTGAACAATCTGAAGTCCATAAACTTTATTTCTTTGTGTCCAGTCTGCCAGTTGCATAAGCATTATCATAATCACCGTAAGGACCACTTTGACCTTTATGCCTGAAATGGGAGATGGAGTTCCGTCATACATAGTGTTGCCGAAAAAGCATTTTGCGACATAACCCGCTGCTGATGTCATATCTTCGGACCGGAAGATAATCATTCCGACAAGTACCAGCCCAAACGTTATGATTATCTGCATTGTCTGCCGCAGGCCGGGGAAAAACCGATTTGGAAACATCATGTCATGCTTCTTTTTACCGAATATAATCGCCGCCGCAACAATCAACAAGCCATTATAGGCTCCCCATATAACATATGTCCAGTTTGCCCCATGCCATAAACCGCTCAGCAGAAACACAATCATTATATTCCGGTAGGTCACTGTCTTTGAGCACCGGCTTCCGCCAAGAGGAAAGTAGACATAATCCATAAACCAGGAATTAAGTGAAATGTGCCATCTGCGCCAGAACTCGGCGATACTCCGTGAAAAATAGGGGAATCTGAAATTTCTGCTCAGATTGAAACCGAATAAACGTGCCACGCCTATCGCGATATCCGAATATCCGGAGAAGTCCCCATATACCTGAAATGTGAAAAAGAAAGCACCGATCCACAATGTGCCGGTGTCACACACGGCATAGTTGTCAAATATGCTGTTGGCAATAAGCGCACAGTTATCTGCAATCACAATTTTTTTGAAGAATCCCCATAACATCTGCCTCATGCCATCAACGGCGGCATCATAGCTGAATTCCCTCTTCCTCAGGAATTGGGGTAGAAGTTGCGTGGACCGCTCAATAGGACCTGCCACAAGCTGCGGGAAAAAAGATATGAAGGCTGAAAATGCAACAATATCATTTATGGCATGAGTCTTTTTCCGGTATACATCTATCGGATAGCTAATTGCCTGAAAAGTATAGAAAGATATGCCCACCGGCAGCAGGACATCTATCGTAAACCAGTCCAACTGATAACCGAACTGCTCAAAAATCACTTTCAGACTTTCTGAAAAGAAGTTGAAATATTTGAATACAACAAGAATGCCGATATTGAAGAGGATATTTAGCCATAAGGCGACTCTGGCCGTTTTCTTTGTCCGGGCGCTTTGTATCCATCTGCCGGCATAAAAGCAGGTAATGGTAGTGATAGCTATCAGGAACAGAAAGCGCCAATCCCACCAGCCATAGAAAAGATAGCTGATGAAAAGGACATAAAAATTCTGCGTTCTCAGTTTCCTGAACACAAACCAAAAGCCCAGAAATGCCAACGGCAGGAAGATCAAAAACTCAAGTGAATTGAACAGCATATCGCATTCTGTGTCTGATCATCCTACTGAAGTGATGTGGCGACCATTGATGCCACTCTGTCCCCGTCAATAGCAGCGGAGACAATGCCTCCGGCATAGCCGGCGCCTTCGCCGCAGGGATATAGGCCGGGCAATGAGACATGTTGCATTGTCTCATTGTCACGCGGAATACGCACCGGTGAACTGGTGCGGGTCTCACAGCCGATCAATGTGGCATTTTCCGTGAGAAAGCCACGGCTTTTACGTCCGAATTCCATGAACCCTTTTTGAAGGCGTGCGCTTATCGCGGGCGGCAACAGTCTGTCTATGCGAGCACTGTGAATGCCGGGGGCATATGATGTCTCAGGTAAATCCGCTGACTTTTGGCCGTTTACAAAGTCAGTCATTCTCTGTGCCGGCGCATTCTGTGTGCCGTCACCATCCTCAAAGAAGCGCTTCTCTATCTGCTGCTGATAGTGTATCATGCGCAGGGGATCATCGCCGGGAACGTCCTCGGGAAGCACCTCAACAACCATTCCTGAATTGGCCCATTTTGTACCGCGGTTTGACGGTGACATTCCATTCACCACAAGCTGCTGTGCGTCGCTTGCCGCCGGAATTATAAATCCACCCGGACACATGCAGAATGAATACACGGCACGTCCGTCAACCCGTGTCAGCATGCTGTATTCAGCCGGGGGCAGGTATTTACCGCGGCCTTGAGGCGAATGGTACTGTATGCTGTCAATAAGTTTCTGCGGATGCTCAAGGCGCACTCCCACGGCCAGTCCTTTGGCCTGCAACTGCACTCCCTGTGCGTCAAGAAAACCGTAGACATCGCGTGCGGAATGTCCTGTTGCCAGAATGACGGGACCCTTATACTCACTCCCGGATGCGGTTGTGACACCTGTTACAGCGCCATTCTCTATCAGCAGCCCTGTAACGCGCGTATTGAAACGGACCTCTCCGCCACATTTTTCAATGGTAAGACGCATTGCCTTGATTATATCAGGCAATTTATCGGTGCCTATATGCGGATGGGCGTCAACAAGTATGTCGGCCGATGCGCCGTGCTGATGAAGCACATTCAGGATCTTGTCAACTGATCCACGCTTTTTGCTGCGTGTGTAGAGTTTACCGTCGCTGTATGCTCCGGCACCACCTTCGCCGAAGCAATAGTTTGAATCAAGATCAATAATATTGTCGCGGCTTATGCGCGCGAGGTCTTTTCGGCGTGAGTCAACATCTTTGCCACGTTCAAGCACCAGAGGACGAATGCCATGCTCTATCAGGCCCAACGCAGCGAACAATCCGGCAGGTCCGGCGCCGACAACTACGGCCTGCGGTGCATCATGAGGCAGCTCCTTGTATTCAACGACCCCACATGCCGCGGCTGTGTCATCTATCTCATCAACATGCACCAGAATCTCCAGATTGACTATGACCTGCCGCTGACGCGCATCTATTGAACGGCGCCGTATGTCTATCCGTTTTATGCGGTCAGGGCTTATATTCATCAGAGATGAGACATGGCCGGTCAGCTCCTGACGTACAGCCGCAGTCCGGGGGTCAACCCTTAGTTGCAGGGAATGTACCATTTTCTAATTTTCTGAATTGTCTTGAGTATTTTCGCAGCAATATGAACATCATGATCATGGCCAGCACAAATGCCAGAGCGTCACTGCCCACCATGCTCATCCATACGCCGTCAACGCCGAAGTGCTTCGGCAGAATCCACAACAACGGCAACAGGAAGATGAGCTGACGTGTAAGCGAGAGAACTATTGACGGAATTGGATGGCCTATGGACTGGAAAAAATTCTGGACAACTATCTGTGCTCCGACAACAAAATAGAGGCTGAAATAAATCCGGAAACCGGTTCGGGCCATATCGATCATTACAGTATCAGTGGTAAACATCCCGCTTATCGAATCCGGGAAAAGTTCAGTCACTGCCCACCCGAAAACGGTTATCGCCGTGGCAATGCCAATGCCTTTATACAGAGTCTGCCTGACGCGGCTGAAATTGCCGGCGCCATAGTTATATCCAAGTATTGGCTGCATGCCCTGGGTGACGCCGAAGATTATCATCACAAAGAACATTGTGGTGCGGTTTATTATGCCATAGGCGCCGACGGCGATATTTCCCTCGGCACCGGCACTGTCAAGCAATGCCTTGTTGAGGAACACCACAACAAGACATGCACAGCAATTCATCAGGAACGGTGACAGGCCTATGGCGTACATGCGCTTCACCATGCTGCCCACAAGCCAGCGGGCATGCCGTTCAAAATGCACAACACTTTTCCGGGACATGAAGTGTATAATCACCCATACGCATGCCACTGTCTGACCGGCAATGGTTGCCCATGCCGCCCCACGTATGCCCCAGTCAAGAGAGAAAATAAACACCGGTGCGAGAATCAGGTTCACGACCACTGACAATAGTGCCGAGACCATGGCTCTGCGCGGATAACCGGTGGCACGCATCACATTGTTAAGGCCTATGAAAACATATGACACAGGTGTTCCCAAAAGAATGACCTGCATGAACTCGCGGGCATAGGGGATGGTCTCGGCAGTCGCGCCGAAGAAGAAAAGTATATCGTCAAGGAACAGCAGTGTGAGACCTCCGAACACCAACGCATGGATGATACACAGCGTCAGGACATTGTTGACAACCTCCGTGGCGCTTTTCATGTTTTTCTGCCCAAGAAATATTGAGCTCACCGTGGCGGCGCCGACTGCAACCAGTGTACAGAATCCAATCAGGAGATTCATCAGCGGAAAGGTGATTGCCAGTCCTGAGATAGCCATCGGTCCCACTCCCCGCCCTATGAATATTGAATCAATGATATTATACAATGACGTCGCGACACTGGCAATAATAGCCGGGACAGAATACTGCACCAGCAGGCGGCTGACAGAGCTTGTGCCCAACGTCAACTGGGAGGCATTGGGTTGTGACTGAGCCTGTGAAAGCTCATCCGATGACATACCATTATCAACTTTCATCATCAACGGTTCAAAAAGTCAATGCAAATATACATAGAATATTTGACATTGCCGGACCTTAGCGAAAACAAATATGTGAGTCAGACATACAATATATATAGGACAGATTTGTTAATTTTGCAGTGTAATTTCAATAAAGACACCATATAGGGTTTATGAAAAAGGAACGTATGACCGGCGCCCTCTTTGATCTTGACGGCGTGCTGATAGACACAGAAGGCATCTACACTGAGTTTTGGGCCGAGATGGGCCGGAAATTCAATGTGGGAGTGGAGAATTTCGCTCAGAAAATAAAAGGCTGCACCCTTGCCAGTATTCTCTCCACGTATTTCCCTGACACGTCCGTTCAGAAAGAAATAATCCAATATATCACCGAGCAGGAACGTGACATGCGCTATACGGTCTTTGATGGCATATATGCATTGCTCGACAACCTGCGTCAGCATGGATTCGGCATCGCCATTGTAACCAGCAGCAACGGGCGCAAAATGGAGAATCTTTTCAGACAACTTCCGGATTTACAGCGCAAGACAGACATTGTCATCACAGATGAGTATGTGACCCATTCCAAGCCTGATCCCGAGGGCTATCTGTTTGCCGCCCACCGTCTGGGTATCCCCATAGAAAAATGTTATGTTTTTGAGGACTCCATCAACGGACTCCGTGCCGGCCGCAATGCAGGAGCTGTTGTGGTGGGAATTGCGACCACCAATCCGCGCTCAGCCATTGCACCCCTCT
>JAUNPQ010000036.1:21058-23376 GCA_030536615.1 Bacteroidales bacterium
ACTGCATAATCCAGCAATAACGGTGATATATGCACAATTCAAAAACGTCACAACTTATTGTTGTGACGTTTTTGAATTGTGGTGCCGGATTATCCGGCAACGGCTTTGAAACTCATGTCAAGTCCTTTGACGGAGTGTGTCAGGGCGCCCACGGAGATGAAGTCTACTCCGCACTCGCCATAGGCACGGAGGGTATCGAAGGTGATGCCTCCGGATGACTCTATCTCTACGCCTGTGCCGGCGGAACGGATGACTCTGACAGCTTCAGCGGTGCGCTCGGGGGTGAAGTTGTCAAGCATTATGCGGTCAACGCCGGCAGCAAGTGCCTGTTTGATTTCTTCTGTGTTGCGCACTTCAACTTCAATCTTAAGGTCTTTGCCTTTTGCTCTGCAATATTGTTTGGCGGCATCAACGGCTTTCTGTATGCCGCCGGCAAAGTCCACATGGTTATCTTTTATAAGAATCATGTCGAAAAGGCCTATGCGGTGGTTTGTGCCGCCGCCTATTTTCACGGCTTCTTTCTCAAGGAGGCGCATGCCGGGGGTTGTCTTGCGGGTGTCAAGCACTCGGGCACCGGTGCCGGCAAGCTGCTGCTGGTAGCGTGCCGTGGTGGTGGCGATGCCGCTCATGCGCTGCATGATGTTGAGCATGGTGCGCTCTGTCTGGAGCAGTGAGCGCACGCTGCCCTCTACCTCAAAGGCAATATCACCGGGCCTTACGTGTGCCCCGTCGGAGATAAAGACGGTCATCTTAAGTTCAGGGTCAAAATAGTCAAATACGCGCCGGGCAATGTCAACGCCGGCAAGTATTCCTTCTTCTTTGATGATGAGACGCTGTTTTCCGCGGGCATCGGCCGGGATTGTAGACAGTGTTGTGTGATCGCCGTCACCAACATCCTCGCTGAATGCCAGTGCAATCAGCTGTTCAATCAATTCATCTTTCTTGTCCATAGTCTGTATCTGAGCTTAAAATGTTATCTTTGTGCAAAATTACTAAATTATTTGTTTCAAGGCAATGAAAATATGTGTAATAACCATCGGCAAGACAGCAGACAGCAACATTGGCGCGGCTATTGAGCGTTATAGGGACCGTATAGGCCATTATATCCCTTTTGAATACAAGCAGTTGCCTGATGTCAGGAAAGCGCGTGGCATGTCCGAGGACCGCCAGAAGCAACTTGAGGGCGAGATGGTTATGTCAAGGATTGCTCCCGGTGACCGGGTTGTTCTTCTTGACGAGCGTGGCAAGGAGGTGACTTCCCGGCAATTTGCCGCGACAATCAATGACGCACTTATTAATCTGCCGGGAAATCTGGTTTATGTCATCGGCGGACCTTATGGGTTTTCAAAGGCTATGTATGACCGCGCGGACTCCATGTTGGCGCTGTCAAGGATGACTTTCCCGCACGAGATGGCCCAGCTGTTTTTCATTGAGCAGATCTACCGTGCATGTACCATATTGCGCGGCGAGCCTTATCACCACGATTAGAGGCTGTATGAGCCGGGGTTTTCCAGAATGTCAATGTTCTCTTGTCACCGTTTTGGCTTTTGGCTCGCGGAGGTGACTACCGCTAAAACAGGTATCACACCGCCAGTGGTGGAGTCTGGTGGTGGGCCAGCCCAAATTGTGACAGGACTAATGGTTATATACCATGAAGTGGCGTCGGCAGTGCCAACAGTGTTGGCAGGTGGGGCGCCAGTGGCGGAGCCAGGTGGGGTATGCCCGAACGGAATGGGGTCTGTGAGGATTGGCCAGAAGCGGGGGTCAAGTCCGGTGGGCTGGGTGGTGGTGTGGATGATGAGCAGGGAGTGGGCGGTCATGCTCAGCTGCGGGAGGGCGGCGCGGAGGATGGGTGCGACGGCGGGAGCGGGGAGTCCCCAGCAGTAGATGTGTTCGGCGCTGAGTCCGCGCAGGCGGTCGGGGGTCTGCCAGCCGCAGGTGTGGAGCTGATAGTTGGCGGAGGCGTGGAGTGCCTGCAGGGCTGCGGGGCTGTCTTTGCAGCGGAGCCAGCGGCGGTCGGGGCAGACGATGGCTGTCTGGAAGCCTTGGTGGTGGATGCGGAACCAGACCATGTAGCTGTAGAGGAGGGTCTGGAGGCGGGGTTCAAGGACGGGGGTGTGGAGGATGAGCAGTACGGGGCGGCCGCTGAGGCGTTGGCGCTCGAGGGTGTCTATGATGTGGAGGTACAGGCAGTGCGTGAGCCAATGGGGGTATACCGCGCGGTGACAGTGCCGGGGCCAATGGGTGTTATACCCGGAGGATTCGCAGCGGGCGAGCCACAGCCGGAAGGGGCGTGTGCGGGCCAGGGCGGCGAGGCG
>JAUNPQ010000037.1 GCA_030536615.1 Bacteroidales bacterium
TTTGCAAAATTAGTAATTATTTGTAAATCCATGCTTGTGAAATTTTCTGTTTTTATTAACATATTTTCTTTTGTGAATCTAATTAGATATGAGAACGGCAATCCCCACCAAGAGATTGCCGTCCTAATACGTCCACTTTTCTAAATAAATACGTCAGACATTCTTGTATTGCATAAACCACTTGACAATCTCCGGATCTTCATGAGAACCGAGGATACAGGGCATACCTGTGTCAAGTTTGCGAATGTTATCCATGTCATCTGATGTCAAGGTGAAATCAAAAACATCAAGATTTTGGCGCATACGTTCTATTTTGGTGGATTTCGGTATCACGATGATGCCGAGTTGAAGCAGGAAACGAAGTGCCACCTGAGCAACGCTTTTGCCATATTTTGCCCCAATCGAGGCAAGCACAGGATTTGAGAAAAAGTCATTCTTACCCTCGGCAAGCGGGCCCCAACCCATCATGTGTGTGCCAAAAGGCTTCAGATATTGGAACATAGCAGCTTCCTGATTGAACACATTAGCCTCTACTTGATTGACAGCCGGGACAATATCAACTTGACTCGCTAAGTCTATGAAACGGTCGGAAGTGAAGTTGCTAACTCCTATGGCACGAATTTTGCCCTCTTTCAAAGCATCTTCCATAGCACGATATGCGCCAAATACATCACCATAAGGCTGATGCAACAGCATGAGGTCGATATAATCAGTATCAAGTTTGCGCAATGATTCATCAATCAATGCTTTGGCTTTATCGTAGGGATAGCGTGAGAACCATATTTTGTCCACGAGGAAAATCTCGTGACGGTTAACGCCGCTTTGTTTGATACCGGCTCCAACACCTTCCTCGTTCATATAGAGCTGTGCGGTGTCTATCAGTCGGTAACCTACGCTAAGCGCATCGGCTACACATTGTTGGGTTATGTTATCGGGTATCTGGAACACCCCATAACCCAGCATCGGCATTTCAATGCCATTATTGAGTTTTATTGTTTCCATTGTTATAACGTTTTGGAAATTTCATTTATATTCGCAAGATTATAAATTTGTTTTTTCTTGATTGTTTGATAATATTATATCTTTAATAGTGACATCGGGATTACGATACCTCGCATTTGGATTCGGCTCTGTGCCGTCCGGAAACACGCCTTCTTTTTGACGTATAAATTGAATTGCCTTCTGAGGGCAGTTCTGTATGCAGGCAAAGCAAAACTCACAATCACCATAGGTAGAAATAACATTCCCGGTCAATGTATAGTTGCCTTTTGGACATACTTTTGTGCATATTTCACACTTTACGCATTTATCGGTAATTGAAAAGAACTCCTCGCTTCTTTTCATAAAGCCGACTTCCTGATCAATTCCGCTCCATCCAAGAAAATTTCGGTGTAGCTGACGCTCATCATTAGATACAGGCTGATGCCATTTCTTATGCGTGTTTATATCAGAGATGATGTCCGAAAGATGTTCGGGAATGTGTTTGTCCAACTTCCTTTGTTCATCCATATCGAAATGAGGAAGCCAATTATCCACCATCATGATAGTGGATATGTAATCAAATTTCATGCCGACAGTTTCAGTTATGCCATCGAATATTTCAACAGCATCACATTTTCTTGCTCCGAAGGTCAGAACCGCAAATTTATAATCGGCCTTTAGATTGGCTTTCTCAATAAATCGTCTGACCATATTGGGAGGCATATGTCCGTAAATCGGATATACGATGCCTATTTCATTTGCCTCAAAATCATAACGGTTTTCACGAACTAACTGCGGGATACTCAACAGTTCTGTATTTTCATCGGCAAGTTCGCGGGCAATATAAAGGGAGTTGCCCGTAGCGGTGAAATACAGAATAATCCGCTTCTTTGTATAATCCATTATCTTATCAAAGTTTTATGCCCATTGAGTTACCTACTTATTGAAATTTCTTTCCTGAACCCCATGCTTGACCTACGCTATCGCCTACGGCGCGATAAATTCTGTATGAAGCATCGTAGGTTATAGGTTTAAGAAGAGCGAGATCAATCTTCCCTTCTGCATCAAGAATACTTTCATCGGCACTCCAGTTAACAACCTGCCCCACGACCTGAGCACCACCGTTGCCTTCCTCATTGATTTCGACAGCACGGCATTCAAGCGTCAATTTGTATTCATTGATTATTGGGGCTTCCACGTTGGGACTCGGTGTGACGGAAAATCCAACACGTTTGACCTTATCCGGGACATCGTTGCCGCTCACTATGCCGAAATAATCTGACTCCGCCACGTTTTCAACCGTAGCGAAGCTGACCGTAAAGGCTTTGTTGAGGCGAATGTTCTCGGTAGTTTTGTGCCTGCCCAGATTCACGGTAATCCGATCATAGCCACATTGTCCTGCCCAACCTGCTATCATCGCATCGGGATTGCGATTCTCATCGTATGTGGCTATTATGATGCAGGGTTGAGGTGTGACCACGGGATGCTGCATTCCGAAATTTTTACGTCCCGGAACATCTTTGATTGTTTGTTGGATTGTATTGTCAGTATTCATATTTGTATCTGAATTATTTTTGTTTCCGCTGCAAGCGGTAAGGAATATCATTCCTGCGATAAAATACGACGCTCTTATCATCATAACTTTGTTTGGAAGAAATCAACAACTTTTTCGCGTTCCTGCTCCACGTATTCAGGCACATAGTAGGTCTGGATATGGGTAGCGCCGGGAACTATAAATATGGATTTATCGACGGTGCCAGTGGCTTTCTCCATAGCTTCGTCGGTCATATAACGGGAGTCTGCCTTTTCTCCTACAATCATCAGCAGAGGCTGGTTGATAAGCGGCATACGGTCGGTCGCATCCCACGTCATGAGGTCGAGCATATTGCTCACAGGATTAGAAGATCCGTTGTTGGCATGGGCATACTTTGATGTCTGATAGTAGAATATCCCCTCTCGATACAATTCAAAGGGCATGGCGTCGATTTCCTCTTGTGTCGGAGTTGCTCTCTTTGGCGGATAGACGGTTACTCCTGTTTCCGCTTCCTGCTGTCGGGCTGTCGAAGCCTGCGCAAGTCTTTCCTGAATAGTTTGGATTTGTGAATCACAGTATCCGTTACGGCGGACACGCCCTGTATTAAACATACTTAGAGTGGCAACTGCCTTTATTCTCTTGTCACTCTGTGCTGCCCCCAAAGTGTAACCGCCGCCTCCGCATATTCCGAATGCGCCAATTCGGTCTTTGTCAACTCCGGGATATCCGGATATGAAATCAATCATTCCGCGTATGTCCTCGATTCTATTGGCGGGTTTGTCTGTTCCACGAGGTTCACCTCCGCTTGCGCCTTGATAGCGTGCATCGAACGCTATTGCAATAAAACCGGCTTCAGCAAGTTTTTGGGCGAACATTCCGCTCACCTGCTCTTTCACACCCCCATTAGGATGTGATACAACTATAGCCGGATATTTCTTATTTGCGTCATATTCAGCCGGCAGATATACATTGGCAGCCGCCGTTATTCCATCAACGTCGTAAGTCACAGGGCGTAGCTGTACCGCCCCGGAGACGTTCTCTGTAAGGGCATCGTCATATACGAGTCCCCACGGGTTTTGTTTTTCCTGTGCCATACCTGAACTTATTATACACGCAATGAATATGGTTGTCAATATTTTCTTCATCATGTGTTTCGTTTATTTTCATGTGCAAAGTTCGGAATAAATCCATATATCCGCCTTACAATAAATACTGTAAGAATTTCCAATTTTACGGCATTTATTATTTGATAGGAGAGAAACCGAAATAAAGACATTTTACACCGAAATTATCATAAGTCCTATTCTTATGGATTGGTGTACTTTTGCGGAGTAATTTATAAAACATTTCAACAATGCAACACAGAATATTAGGACTAAGCGGATTAAGAGTATCCGCTCTCGGTCTTGGCTGTATGGGCATGAGCCATGCTTATGGGCCTCCAGCAGATAAGCGAAAAATGGCGGAACTGCTTGCGGATGCGGTAGATATGGGCTACACATTCTTTGACACCGCAGAGGCTTACGGCACGGATACCAATCCACATGATAACGAGTCGCTCGTTGGAGAGTCCCTACAATTTTGCCGCGAAAGGATAGTGATTGCGACAAAATTCGGTATATCGTTTGACAATTCTGATTCCATAGGTACACACCCGGTTATACCGGATTCCCGACCAGATGTTATCCGCAAATCAGTGGAGGGTTCATTACGCAGGTTGAAAACAGATAGAATAGACTTGTATTACCAACATCGAATAGACCCAAAAGTGGATGCCGAAACCGTTGCCGAAACAATGTCTCAACTGATAAAGGAAGGTAAAATATTGCATTGGGGCATTTCGGAAGCAAATGAGGAATATCTGCGCCGCGCCCATGCGGTATGTCCTGTCACTGCGATACAAAACCGTTATTCGATGATGGCTCGTTGGCACGAGGCTCTTTTTCCAGTGCTTGATGAACTTGGAATTGGATTTGTGGCGTTTTCCCCGCTTGCGAATGGTATCTTGACGGATAATTATGGCATTGATTCTTCTTTTAATCCGAAGAATGATTATCGTGCATGTATGCCGCAATATACCAAAGAGGGATTTGAGAAGAATAAAGGACTGATGGAGTTTCTTCGGAATATTGCAGAAGAGAAACATGCGACTCCGGCACAAATTTCATTGGCATGGATGCTTTGTAAGAAGCCTTGGATTGTCCCTATTCCGGGTACTCGTTGTTTATGTCGGCTCAAAGAGAACGCAGGGGCGGTTGATATTAAGTTATCAACAGATGAACTTGCCGAAATAGATGAAATACTTGATGGCATGACAATGAGCGAAGTATTTGGAGGCTCAAAAATAATAACCAGATAAAGAAAAATAAAATGAATCAATTAACAAAATTGGTAATGGCAATTTTATTGCTGTTCACCACAAACCATATCGTTATGGCACAAAAGACAAAATCGGAAAATATTCCGTATGCAACATTAAACAACGGTTGTCGTATGCCTCTGTTCGGCATAGGTACTTTTGGCGTGCCGGGAGATAGTATCGCTGCTGATGCCGTTTCATTCGCCTTGAAAAACGGTTATCGTCATATAGACACGGCTCATGCTTACTATGTGGAGAGAGGTGTAGGAAAAGGCATAAAAGACAGTGGCATACCGCGCGAGGACATATGGTTGACCAGCAAACTTTGGCCGAGTGAATACGGCGAAGAAGCATCCGCAAAAGCAATTGATAGAATGCTTGAACGACTTGGAGTTGATTATATAGACCTGTTATATGTCCACCAGCCTGTCGGAGATTGGAAGGGTGCATGGCGAGCTATGGAAAAGGCTGTTGCCGAAGGTAAAGTGAAGTCATTAGGATTGAGCAATTTCGATTTTTCCGATTCACTATATAACGAGGCTATATCATGGGCAAAAATCAAGTCTGCCGTTATGCAGATAGAATGTCACCCTTATGCACAACGGTCACATTGGGCTGAAAGACTTTCCAAAGACGGAATACAACTTGAATGTTGGTTCCCACTTGGTGGTGCTATGAGTAACGGAGCCTTGTTCAAAGACCCTGTCATTAAAAAGATAGCGGAGAAGCATGGTAAAACTCCGGCACAAATAATTTTGCGCTGGCATATACAGGAAGGGCATTCCGCCATCCCCGGAGCTACAGATCATGGATATATAAAAGAAAACATAAGCATCTTTGACTTTGAACTGACACCGGAAGAAATGAATAAAATGCGTTCTTTGAATAAAGAACAACGCTTTTACACCGCAGACCTTGAGCATACGCGAAAATTCGTATCCGGTCTCAAACTCAACGATTAAATTTGAATATAAAAAGAGGCGGCTATGACCAATCATGTTATAGCCGCCTACTTTTTTATAAACGATAAATTCTTGATGCTGGGATAAAATTATTGTATGGTATTCTTGGTTCCGCAACCATTGATGATTTATCCTCCTGCTGTTTCGAGGATTGGGGTGGCGTGATGTTGGTAGATTGTTGATGTGGAGCGGTCGGCTTGATTTCCGCGCCGTCAGAGTTGTTGGCTACTGTTTCGTGCTTAGGGGCAAGGTCGGATTTAGTGAATTTCAAAGCCTTTTCTTGATTATCGCCTCGTATCGCTCGAAGTGTTCTGCCAGCACGTTATTGATATACGATTTGATTGAACAGGGCGAATTTATCTCGTAGGAGATGATACGTTTGATTATCTGAATGAAGTCGGGATTGATTTCGACCATCAGAAAACGCAGTTTAGGGCGCAGATACGCGAGGTTCGCTATACATTTCTGCCGATACTCGCTTTCGGTATCAGTCGGTGCAACCGATGTGGTCATGTCTGCCGGAGCTGTCTTTGGCGGTTCTGCTTTGTTCACCGTAGGTTGTGCCTTGTCCTCCGAAGGCGTATCCTCGGATTTCTTCTCGGTGGACTTTCTTTTTATTGATGAAAGACCGGACGGATCATCACGGAAGGTTCGGATAAATTCCTCCGGGTCAATTTGGGGCTCATATACTTTGGCCATAGAGTTTTTGTTTAAGGGTTGATGTTTGGGTAAGGGTATAGCGGTAGCCGTCAGCGTATCCTCTGACACGGATAGACCGGGCTTCTATCGACAGAGCACATTGCCGGCATCGTCTATGCTTGGTAAGGGGTACAGCATTTTCCGTCGCCCATTGGCGACCTTCCTCCGCTGTCGGGAGGGCATCAGCTGATTAAGCCGGGGTGTGGTGTCGTCGTGTCATTGTCATAAAATTTTTAATTTGATTTTGGAGATAGTGGTGCTTTTTGCCAACGGTCATGCGGCCACAGGGCTACATTCAGCCGGCTCGTTGCTGTGTCAGGCACACATTCGCCTTTCCAAGTATCGGGTATTCCGGTCAGATAATTGCGACATCGTTCGGTCAGCAGTTCGGGTGTATGTATAATGTATTGAACTCTACGGAAGGAAGTCGCCAATTCCGGCGGTCAGCCTGCAAGGTGAAAAAATGAATGTACTCCTGTCGGATTGGTGGTCTTGACTGCGGTTCAACGGATAGTTCCGTAATATAATAGGTAAATCGAACTACTTGAAGGCAGCCTTGACTGTCAATCTCTATACAAAGAAACAAAATAAATTCCATTTTGTCAAGCCCGTAAATTAGGCAAATTTCTGACTTTTAGCGGTTTGTCCGGCTATGTCCAAGTATGTCCGGCTATGTCCGGAAAACGGGGATGAATTTTTAACATTTCGCCATGCAAATTTTTTTACCGATCGACCGGTGGCAGCACCGGCACCGACATAGTATCACAAATTTTTTCTCTCGCCGTTAGGAATTGAGCCGTATTTTTTGTAACTTTATATAAGCATCACGGGGATTTTCTTCCTCCGGGCATTGGAAACAGGCGTTATCCCACGGTCAAAATGATACCGGGCATCGTTTTACCGACAAAACACCTTTTTCATATCAGGAAGGATGTCCACATGGACATAGCAAGGTGTCTTTTCGGAAACCGAAAAGGTTTTGGGTAACTCGCGTTCCCACAAAACAACCTTGCCATGTGAGGCTACCCTCCGAAGTCGGGCATCCCTGTTCCAAACCTGCGGTTGGCAGAGGCTCCGCGTTGCAGTCACCACTTAATCCACTTTTTTATGACACATTACATCAACAAAGGCGGACGACCGCCGGTTGCCAACAAGTGCAGTCACCATGTCAAAGTCAGCTTTGACGATCTCGAATGGGATGAACTCACCCGAATGATGGAACGGGCTGGGACCACCGTCAAGGCTACTTTCATCAAGCAACTCATCTTCGGCAAGCCATTCAAGGTGCTTACCTCTGACAAATCCCTCGCTGTATATTGCGCCAAACTTTCGGAGTTTTTCGCACAGTACCGCACAATCGGGGTGAACTACGACCTTACAGTGAGAACCCTCCGGGAGAATTTCACCGAGAAAAAAGCGATGACCGCTCTCTACAAATTGGAGAAACTCACCATTGAAATGGTGGGAGTGATGTCGGAAGTCGTGTCGTTGTCTGAAAAATTCGAGCAGCAATGGTCGCTAAAATATCGATAGGCTCATCGCTCTACGGGGCGTTGGCATACAACGGTGAGAAAATGAACCGTGAAGAAGGTCTGGTGCTTGGAGCGAACAAAATCATTCTCCCGGCAGACGGTCAGATTGACATTGCCCGAATGGTAGAGAACTTCAACCTGTTCATGCCGAAAATGGGCAAGACAAAGAAACCTGTTCTCCATATCTCCCTCAATCCGCACCCCGATGACAAACTGACGGAGCAGCAATATGAAATCATCGCCCGCGAGTATATGGATAAACTCGGCTTCGGTGAGCAGCCCTTCATCATCTACAAGCATATGGACATTGATCGCCACCACATCCATATAGTGACAGTCAATGTCAACGAGCAGGGCAAAAGGCTCAATCAGGATTTTCTGTATCGCCGCAGCAAGAAGATCACCACCGAGCTGGAGGAAAAATACAATCTCCATAAGGCGCAACGAGAAAAAATCTCTCCCGATACGCCTATCCGTAAGGTTGACCCGTCGGGCGACATCAAGCGTCAGGTTGCCAACTCCGTTAAAATGGTGGGTATGCGCTACAAGTTCCAGACCATCGGCGAGTATAACGCCATACTCTCATTATATAATGTGAGGTGTGAGCAGACCGACGGGCGTGTCAATGGGCGCGAGTATCACGGGCTGGTTTATTTCGCAACCGATGACAGCGGCAAGACCATTGCAACACCTTTCAAGGCGTCACGCCTCGGCAAGTTTGCAAGTCGCACCGCTATTGACGGGAGGTTTGAACGTACTAAGGTTAAGATTGATGTTGTGCCGACCAAGCGTAAAGTTGCCGATGTGATTGCCGTTGCTACCGATAAGGCTGATTTCATAGCCAAGCTGAAAGCCCGGAATATTGATGTTGTTCTCCGCTACACCGACGAAGGGCGCATATACGGCGTTACATTCATTGACCACAACACCATGAATGTATTGAACGGTTCCCGATTAGGTAAGGAGTTCTCGGCAAATGCCATCAACGAGCGGTTCAACAATCCGGCAGATATGCCTACCGATACTCCCGATGTTGCGATACCTATTGTTGCCCCAACGGTAGAGCCGATACCCGAAGATACCGGTTCCGATAATCAATCGCAGACCGATACGGCACAGAATACCAAAACATCGGACAGTCAGCAACACTCCACAAACGTACAATCTCAATCCACCGTCACCCAATCCGTTTCCGACTTCGGCGATTACGACCTGCCAATTCCGGGGCTTGACCTGTTCCAGCAGGGGCAGTCGTTCAACCCCGACGAGGAAGAGTTCCGCCGCCGTATGCAGCGTAAAAAGAAACGAGGCCCACGCCATCGGTTTTGACTGATTTTCCGTGCAGTAGCATGGAAATCCGGAAATAAATCGCTAACTTTGCCACTGAATCGCAGTCATAAATTTAATTTGATTGTGGATTTAGTGGTGAGTCGGCGGGAGGGATACCCGCCGACTTTTTCAAACTCTTATCCCAACCAAACACCACTACAAAATCCACTTAATCCACTGAATTTATGGATACCATTGAAATTGAGCGAGAAGTATTCGACGCACTGATTGAGCGTGTTGATTTTCTCCACAAGACCGTCAAGGCTTTATACAACGAGCTGCGCGACAAAAGATTGTCGGACTGGCTCAACACCAAGCAGACCTGCGACTATCTCCACATATCCGAGCGGAAACTCCGCACTATGAAAGAACGGGGCAAAATCGGTTTCTCCCACCTCGGCAGGCTCTCGCAGTTCAAGGGCGGCGACATCGCCAAGTTAATCATCAAGGAGGAAGGGGCGGAGCTATGAAAGAAACAGTCACCGCCATCAACCCGCGCATAATGCGCCTGACAGCACAATCCGACGACATCACCGCCATGTGCCAGCAGTTGAAAGATGAATACCACCCATTGCTCCACGGCAAGAGGTTCATCACCGACGCCATGTTGTCGGAATTGCTTGGAGTATGCCGACGTACCACGCAGGATTACCGCGACCGGGGTCTGCTCCCATACTACCGACTTGACGGTAAAATCCTCTATGCCGAGGAAGATATTGAAACCTTCCTGCAATCCAACTATCGCCCCAAATTCGGCTGATACTATTCTCCAAGCGGATATCCTTGAAAATAACAACGGCAACCGAAGCCCATCGCCCGGTTGCCGTTGTCATTGTTTTTCGTTGTCCTATATCAGTTCAACATCACGCAGTCAAACTTGTGGCGCATGGAGGCCATATCATCATATATGGTCTTATCCTGCGTTTTTGCGTAGATCTGCGTTGTGCGGATGTCGGAGTGACCGAGCATTTTGGCTATGCTCTCAATCGGAACATGGTTGCTCAACGACAGCGACGCAAAGGTATGGCGCGCCAGATGTGTCGTGAGATGTTTCTCAATCCGGGCAAGGTCGGCTATTTCTTTGAGATAGGCGTTCATCTTCTGGTTGGTGATTACAGGAAGCACCACGTCTTTTTGAATGACGACCGGATTTGTCGCATACTTCTCTGCAATCTGGCGGGGCACGGCGAGCATGGGGATTATGCTCATCTCCCCGGTTTTCTCGCGGGCTTTGCGTATCCATGTTTTGCCCTCGGCATCGGTGGTGATGTTCGACCGCAGGAGCGATTTGATGTCGCAGAACGCCAAGCCGGTGAAACAGCAGAACACGAAAGTGTCACGCACGACTTCAAGCCGTGGGATGTTTTTGAGGTCAAGTTCCATCACCGCTTTCAGTTCGGGTTCGGTGAGAAATTGGCGCTCCGTGTGGGTACGCTGGTATTTCTTGCCGATGAAGGGGTCGTGTGTTATCCACTTATGGGCGAGGGCGTACTGCATGACATTCTTGACGCAGCGCACATAGCGGACAGCGGCATTGTTGGCACATCCTTTTCTCATGCGGAGAAAATGCTCGAAGTCGTCTATTATGCCGGAGGTGACATCACGAATGGGGATGTCATCCACGTTCTGCGTCAGTTTGAAAAACTCCACGAGGTAGTCAACACAACGCTCCCAGCGCTGATAAGTGGCTTTCACGATGTCGCCACGGTCAAGTTCCTCCTTGCGTTTGAGGTTTGTTTCGCGGAACACGTCGCAGAGCATCTTCGGCTTCTCCACCGTGCCGAGAAAGTGGTCACGGAGGATTTTCGGGTTCACCATCTTCCCCTCACGCACGAGCATATTGTGGATTTCGAGGAAGCGGGCTTTGACAACCTCGATGTACTTGTTCAGTTCGAGGTCACGGCGTGAACGGCCTTTCGACATGGCGCGTTTCTGATCCCAGTTCTCCGGGGCGACGCTGCGGCCGAGGTTCATTTCCGACACCTGCCCGCTGACGGTGATACGCACGAAGATTGGATACTCGCCGTTGCGGAGGGCGCGGGCTTTCCTTGCGATGAACGACAAGGTAAAATAAGAATCATGTAACATAGTTTGAAATTGTGGTTTAATGGTTACATAAATATAATCATTTTCGCCCAATTTCACAACAGGCAAGCGCAAGAAAATCAACGCCGTATGGCAAATGCAGTGAACACTTCCGTGAACAGGAAGAAACTTCCGTATTTAGTTCACGAATTATTGTTCGGCAATTTCGTCGAATTTCACCGTTCTGCCGACTTGTTCACGATTAGACGCTATCTAAAATACAGATGAACAGGCGGAAAAGAGTTAAAAACAGGGCTAAATCGGCGGTCAAACAGTTAAAAATCACAATTGATGTTAAATTTCACCCGAAATCAACTCATAATTCCCGAAAAGAGGGGTTTTGAACCCTGCGGAGAGTATGAAAGCCCCACTTTCAAGATAGCAAATCGCAGAAAAACGCAGAAGATTAGGATGTTACGCCCATCGGTGTTGTCATCGTGAACAAACTGTTCACGATTTTGGCTGTTCACGAATTGCACACCTCTGAACCCTATAATGTGCGTCATTTTGCCGGATAGGGACATTACAAAAATCGCTGAAACTGTCTTAGTTTCAGCGATTTACGGCATATTGCCGTTTTGTTCGGTGATCCGCCTGGGGCTCGAACCCAGGACCCCAACATTAAAAGTGTTGTGCTCTACCAGCTGAGCTAGCGAATCTTGCTTTTCACTTCGTCTCTGGCGTTAACCATAGGGGATTGTTGTTAAAAGCGATGCAAAGTTACAATCTTTTTTTGTTATGTGCAAATATTATGGCCGGATTTTTTTTAGTCCCGCTGCGAAAGTTTCCAATAAGGGGGTTAGGGGTTCTTGTGTCAATTCTAACGATTGTGGCAAATGCCTGGTTAGTAGGTATAAAAGAGCGGTGGCGCAAATTGGGGGAATCTGGAGTTAAATGTTAGGTGGTCATACAAATGTGGATTGCATCCCCCCCAAAAAATTTTTTTGTTCAACTTTTGGGGGTCACTTCAAATGTACGACTCTACTAATGTGTAATGTGGATTTATATATTAGTCCTTGAATCTGCTCTGGGTAGGCGATAGCATAAGTATTTGAATTTTACAAATAATTAGTAACTTTGGAAATCCTTATTGGAGGTCTTTTGTGTTTTAGGCTTTTTTAAGGCTGATATATTGGTCCATAGGCATTATGCCGATTATGTGATTTTATATCCGGGAGTTTTGGAAGCACTTGTGTGTGATAGGATATTTTTGCGTATAGAGTGGTGGCATCCATTTTTAATAAGCTGATATGAAGATAGTTCTGATTTCGTTGTTTATGGTGGTTAATGTGTTTATTGCGAACGCAAAAGAAAAGGTGTCCACCGGTGATAAGGTCGCGCAGGTTCTTTCGCTTAATTTGTCGCCCTCGGAGGTTGTTGATTCTGTCTTGGAAGTTATTTATCTGGAGTGTGACGGGGGTCTTGAGGGATTCGCGGAGGGAGAGGTAATTATGGTTGAGAAGGTTATTCCGTTTATTAAGAACCATGCCAAGCAGTTGCCTCTAAAAAAGCAAAGCGAAGTGTATATAATGTATGCCAAACTTTGTGGCCGTCAAGGAAAGGAGCGTATGGGTGATGCTCAAAGGCTTTGTGATTCTGCCATTGGATTGGCACGAAAGGCCGGCGATTGGAACAGAATGGGAAGAGTCTATGAATTGAAGGCTTTGTTTGAGGAAATGTATGGTGATTCAAGGAGGGCTTTTGAGTATTTCGGGCGGTCAATTGATTGTTTTAGAAAGTCAAAAGAGAACGCGGAGGTTGATATCTCACGTTCGCTTTTCAACCAGGCCAACATTTTGTTGCGTCTTTCGGATTATGATGGCATTGCGCGAGTGATACAACGTTATGAGGATCTCCTTAATCATTTGAAGAATCCAGTCAATCGTGACCGGATCTACTTTGATCTTCTGAGGATAAAAGATGTATATTTCGGAGAGAAATTAAAGGGGGCAGGCGTGTCCCAGAAGAAGGCGCTGCTTGACTCGTTGAATCAGGCGGAACTTGGTGCTATTGCTCTTCTGGAGACATCTGATAATGAGGAGCTCAGGTGCTACATAGATCCTACATGGCTCTATTACAATCGGGCTGTTTCTTTTGTTGAATATTTTGATCATCCCAGCATAGACAGCGTGGAATATTATATTTCCAAAATGACTGAGCGAAAGGGGCTCAACCGCGAGGAGATTGATTTTGAGATTCAGGTGTCGCAACAGAGTCTGCGTGCATCTATGTGGGCGAAACTCGGCCAATATGAGAAAGCCTGGACTATGTTGGAAGAATTGCTTGGCCAAATTCAAGTAACCCCCAATTCCAAAAATCTCATAATCAATCGTATTGACATATATGAGGATCTGAAAAAGATATCCGAGACATCGGGTAGGTATAAAGAGGCCGCAGCCTATGGCGATAGTATCCGGCAACTTGAGCATCAGCGTTATGATATGCAGCTTGCCGAGTCAGTCAAGGACAGCGAGGCGAAATATAAGACCCAGGAAACAGCGCTTGCACTTTCGCGAAGCGAAGCTCGGAGAGCAACTACGTTGGCGTGGTTCATTGGCGTCGCAGCATTGTTTTTGCTGTCCAGTGCTATTTTCATGTTTTATGCTGCTAAGCAGAGACGGCGACGTATGGCCAGAGAAGTTGAATTTGCAAAACTCAGGGCAGACATCGGGAAGCAACTTACACGTCAGTATATTGAGGGACTTGAAAATGAACGCAACAGAATGGCTAATGAACTTCATGATGGCGTCTGTAACGATCTTCTTGCCGTCCAGATGCAGTTGCCTGAGAATCAGGCGCGGATGCTGGATGCATGTCGCGAGTCTGTACGTCGCATATCGCATGAGCTGATGCCTCCAGAGTTCGCCTATGCGAATATCGACGAGGTAATCCGTTATTTTGTCAATAAGCAATCGGGAAGTCCGCGTGTGGAATATTTTTCGTCGGCATGTGATTGGTCGGAGGTGCCGGATGCCACTGCTTTGGAGATATATCGCATAGTTCAGGAGGCGGTAGGAAATGCCTTGAAACATTCCGGTGCTGCCCTGATAACTGTTGACATGAATCTGAGCCGTGGCCTACTCAGGGTTGAGATAAGAGATGATGGCAAATATAATACGTCCGGCAAGCGCGGGCAAGGGCTCGGTTCAATGCGTCGCAGGGCATCATCAATTAATGGAGATTTAATGATTGAGAATCTCGGAACAGGCGGAACGCGGCTTGTTTTAACGGTTCAGCTATAAAAACTACGGAAATCCGTAATTGACACGTATTTTAACTCTCGGTAATTTTGCAGCAAGGATCTATCTGTAAAAAATTACTGACTCTAATGGAAGAAAAAACAGTCTTGTCAAAGATGAATATAGCCGTTGTTGATGACCACGATCTGGTTCGGGAAGGTATTAATACTATCCTGAATAATAATGGTGTCAACAATGTGGACAAATTTTGCACGGCTAATGAATTGATGTCGGTCCTCTCTGCCGGACAATCTTATGATTTTTATATTATTGACCTGGAACTTCCTGATCTTGATGGCTTTGTGCTTATTGAGATGTTGCGCACCCGCAATCCGGTGGCTCATATAATTGTCAGCACCGTACATGATGAGATCTGGACATTACGCAAGTTGCTGGCACGCGATGTCAATGCCATTATATATAAATCAGGCAATGGCGATGAAATAGTCATGGCAATTCATGAGATTCTTTCAGGGAGGAATTATTATTGCGAGGCAGTCAAAAAAGTGATGGATGCTGCCGGAGACAATTCCATTCATCCCACTTCCCGAGAGCTTGAAGTGCTCTATCAGATGGCTCAAGGAAAGACTTCGCTCGAAATCGCGGCTGCTCTTTTTGTCAGTGACAATACGATTGAGGCCCACCGCAAAGCGTTGTTTCAGAAGCTTGGAGCAGTGAATGCCGTAGATCTTATAGTCAAGGCCGTAGAGAAAGGCTACATCAAAAAATCGGGTGTATTACGCTGATCGTGGCCTTGCCTCACGGATCGTATGCAGGGCACTGCACATATTCCAAGTAGTAATTTTTTGGAAATGTCACAAGGTCTGCTGACAGTCCATTTTAATTTATTATCGCTGCATATCTATAAACTATTCAATATCAACTCTATGAAACAAACCATTATTACTATCGCGCTTTTTGCCTTGGCAAGTCTCACCGCCTGTTCCAATGGCGAGAGTTCAACTGACAATTCAGGCAGCGGGCCTCTGTCTCCTCTGGCTGAAAAGTATATAGGCATTGCTGCCAATGATGCGGAACAACGCGAGGCATTGAAAGATCTGAAGGGCAGTTCTGACATGAAAGAAGCTGAGAAGATCTGCAATGAATTCCAGGCAAAAAACGATGCGCTTCAAGAGGAGGCCAAGACTTTGGCGGAGCAGATGAAAGGTTCAAAGATTCCCTGCAATGCATCTGAAGCTACTGGTCTTCAGAATGTGGAATGCACAATTTCCGGGGTCAATGCCAAGAGCAGCAGTGCAAATGTGGTTCTAAACTTCAAAGGGGCATCGCCGTTTGACGGTGATTATGGATGCTTGTTTGAAAACGAAAAAGGGGAAGTGCTTGCCAAACTACGTACCGTCTCCAATGGTGACGGCACACTGGGCGTCATCTATACTCTGGGCACCAAAAATGATGGAGAATCTTCGCACATCGGTTCTGAAATTACAAGAGTGCAGATTGTCAGTCTCCCGGAGTTTGAGGCAGCCAAGACTATCTCCAAGCTGTAATGCCATATAGTCAGACATACATTGTTTAGAGTCATCAGAATGGACTTCACTTTCAAAAAAACACACTATGCGAAAACTAATTATGACCCTTGCCGGCATTATCATTCCTCTGTTTGTATGCTTTGCGGATTCAAATAACGGCCGATATAAATATCAGTTTCATAATCCTATAGAATGTCCGGATTCTGTGGACACAATGATTGGTCAAAGATTAAAGGGATATTACAATCAGGACAAGGAGTCCGGGGAGTTCATTCTGGTGATTGGCTATCAGTTTCAGGAGGCTTATGGCTTTGACCGGCGCAATGGCTATGCACGCGTAAAGAAAAATGATCTCTATGGTTTCATCGGTCTTGACGGGGCGCCACTTTTTCCGTGTATTTATGAATATGCCTATGATTTCAATGAGTATGGCGAAGCCATTGTCAAGATCAATGGGAAATGGGGTGTGATCAATGACTCGGGGCATCAGAGCATTGAATGCCTTTATGATCATATAGATGACCTACATAATCATTGGTTTGAAGTGTCCAGAGACGATAATTGGGGATATATCCATATTTCCGGAGCCTATGCCGGCTCATATGCGGAATATGAAAAGGCCAAAAGAAATTTGGATAAATGAAACCTTTAAGATATCCGATATTGTACGGCCGCTTCACCTATGCATGGAGAAGCGGCCGTTTTTTGGCATTTTTTGAAAGAATAAAGGCAATCCAAGAGGACTCTATTGGTCATTTTATGTAATTATATAAAATATTCGCCGGATTGATCACATTTTGATCAGACAGCACAAGATTTCTGACCATATGGAGTGTCCCCTGTTTGTATTTCTGGAAATGGGGGGAGGATATGTGATGGCTGTATGCTTCCTTGCTTGCGTATATTTCGAGTATAGTAATTGTGCAAGGGCTTTCTTTTTCCTGAATGGCAAACATTGTCAGTACTCCCGGCTCGGTGCGCAGGGAGATTTCGCCTACTTCACGGGCGTATTCAAGATATTCTTCAATAAATTGGGGATAAACCTCTATTTTGGATAGTCTGACAATGCCATCGGCAGCCATAGACTGTTTATTGCACATGCCTGTACCCGGATTGAAATTCAGACTTTTGCCGATCTTTTCTGTCCCCATTTCCGTGTGATTCAGTTGTGCCGTTGCCTGGAATGCTGAAAAGAGAATTATGGCAGCAAGGGCTGATTTTAAGAATGCAAACGGGGTCTTTACCATATGATTTTCTTTGAGGACATGTTTTTTTCGTCTGATGACGTTACAACATATATTCCATGTGGCAAGGAGGTCATGTCTGCGCTTTCTTGGATCAGATTGCCCGAGAGGTCGAATATCCGTGTGTTATCTGGCCTCCCGTCAGACATTACATCGGTAATGGCTGCGAAGTCGGAATATCCTATTTTATCAAGCCACTCAGCTATCATTGACGCAGCGTTTGAGGTCTGTGATGACCGGATCCAAAGGTTCTCTGTCAGGAATTTGCCTTGTGGTATGAGTCTGTGTGCATCAGCCACAACTCCGGAGATGCCTCCGCTGGCGCTTGATACAATTAATCCAATGTTTTTATCGGCCATTTCCTTGCCATATCTGAACAGAAAGGTCTGCAACGGCGCCGCCATATTGCCCCACCATAGCGGAGCGGCTACAATTACCGTGTCATACTCATCAAGATTAACCGTAACCGGATCGATTGCAGGATATGAGGCCGCATTGTCTGGATTGGCACGTATCGCAGAGATTAGTTCGCTGCCTAATGCATAGTGGTTTGCCGCATAGTCAAGCCCTTTTTCTGCCGGTTCAATCCTTATGACATCAGCGTCAATCTGGGACTGAAGAGCTGTTACTATGCGGTGCACATTGTTGGTGAAACTGTAATAGACCACCAAAGTCTTTGCGGACATTGTCATACATGTGGCGGCAATTATCGCTAATGTGAGAAGTATTCTTTTGGTATTCATGACTTTATATTATATTTTCCGACAAAACTTTTTGAAATATTCTATCGCTATTCTTCCGATACTCTGAACGTGACTTTAATATCTCCTTCAACCCGAAGACCATCTATGCCGTTGCCATCAATATGCCCTATTTTGACCAGATCATTGCTGTATGACCATTCTTTGCAGAAAATAGCCACGTTGCCCCACGGTACATAGATTGTGATATCACCCGGAACGGGGGCGCAACCGCGAGGTACGCCATTCAATGTCAAGGCCGGTTCCGGGTAAAATATCTTTTCGGTAGTGTTGTTGAAGTCGTTGAGCGTTATCTCCAAAGGCAGCCGGGAAATCAAATCTCTTGCAGCGGCGTTATCCTCTATAACGACAGGAAACGTCTTTCCATCTATAATTATTTCCATATTTCCAAGTGTTTTATTTTCTGTGGCATCTTCCGCGGGTTGGTTGTTTCCTTCCGTTGGCCCCGGAAGGGAGGGATTTCCATTTTGTTCGCTGCATGCAGGGCAATAGAAAGTTGTAAGTATTAGCAATGCAATTGTTATCAAATTATTCATATCTGATCTCATGTTGTAATTGAACTGTTAGTGTCAGTCGTTGAATTCAGATGTAGACAGGCGTAAGCCGGGACTCAAAAAGTCTCTCGTTTTTAGAAGTCGGTATTATGCTGTCTCGTTTTTTGCATATCGCAAAATTATTGTCTTGGGGGCATATTGACGTTTCACTATAATAGTATTATGTACCAATTTTACGGATACTCCATTGACAATTGTTTGATGACTGGAACAAAAAAGGTATATTTGCAGACACATATTAAATTATATAACGGATGGGAAATATCCTGAAAGTCAATAAAGTCAGCGATTATAGCGCCTACCACGGACTTGCAGACCGTCATAGGCTGGTAAGCATCATTGATTTTGATGAGATTTCACCCATACGGCACAGCCTTAATCAATATGGCGTGTACGGGCTCTTCCTGCATAGGAATCTCTCTGTTGATCTCACATATGGATGTGGAAAATATGATTATACCAGCGGGACGCTGATATGTGTGGCGCCGGGGCAGTTAGGTGGCAGAGAGGATGATGGCAACAGAATAGAACTGGATGGCTGGGCTTTGCTTTTTCATCCTGACCTGTTGCATGGCACACAGTTGGGAAAACGAATCAAGGACTATTCATTTTTCGATTACCGTGTAAATGAAGCATTACACATGACAGAGAATGAATATGGCATATTCGCCTCATTCATGCGTCAGATAAAAGATGAATTGCAGAACAGCCATGATGATGTGCAGGACAACATAATTATAGGTTACATTGAACTTATGCTTAATTTTTGCCTCCGGTTCTATAATCGCCAGTTTATCACACGTAAACTTGAAAATTCCGATATTCTGGCAAAATTTGAATCATTATTGCATGAATATTTCAAAAACGGCGTTCAGATGTCTTGTGGATTGCCGACCATGCAATATTTTTCAGATAGACTCTGCCTGTCATCAGCCTATCTCGGTGCTCTGATCAAGAAAACCACCGGCAACACGGCTACATTCCATATCCGTAAATTCGTGATGCAGGAGGCAAAAAACAATCTCGCCTCAGGAATGACAATATCCGAGACTGCCTATGCTCTCGGTTTCGATTTTCCACAACATCTGAGCCGGATGTTCAAAAAATATGAAGGTATATCACCATCGCAATATAGAGCTTCTCTCAGAAATAAATAGCGATGCAACAACGATAGTGCTATTTGAATTTAGAGGACGTTAACATCTATTAAAAATGCCCTCTTGAAGAAAGGGCATATCAATTCCGGGAAGAATGATATGCCCTTTGTATGGTGCGGCACCGTGATGCCGTCAGATTTCGGGAACCGGTATTATTTCACGGCGTCAGCAAGTTCAGCGCCCTGTTTGAATTTAACGCTCTTGCGGGCTGCAATTTTGATGGTCTCCTTGGTGCGGGGGTTGATGCCTGTGCGCTCGCCTTTTTCTGCAACTGAGAAGGTGCCGAATCCGATAAGAGAAACTTTCTCGCCCTTGGCAAGTGCTTCTGTCACTGCGGCAACAGCGGCTTCAACTGCTTTTTTTGCGTCTACTTTTGTCAGGCCGCCCTTTTCAGCTACGGCATTGATGAGTTCAGTCTTGTTCATAAGATAGTGTGTTTAAGAATTTTTAAGTTATATTTTTCGCAAACATACTAATTTTAATTTATATGAGCAAACAAATTGCATAAAAACTGGTTCAAATGATTGTTTTTAACACGTTTTCACCCGTTTAATTAAATAAAAACCCCGTTTTGGCCTTATCTTTGCATATAAATCATATATCAATATAGATAAAATTCATTTTTCCAAAAGACAATATTGTTTTTACGATGATACGCAATCTGCCGCCCGTAACAAAAAATCTGTTGATTATCAACATCCTCATCTGGCTTGTTCAGGAATTTGTCCCTTCAATAGGGATGTCTATGAACAGATACTGTGCCTTGTATTATGTGGAGAGCCCATTGTTCTATCCGTGGCAACTGTTCACGTATATGTTTATGCATGGCGGATTCACCCATCTGTTCTTTAACATGTTCGCGCTGTTGATGTTCGGCGGCCTGATAGAGCGCACAATGGGGTCGGGACGTTTCCTGTTTTTCTATATCTCATGTGGAGTGGGGGCCGCGCTTATTCAGGAGGGCGTGTTTGCCATTATGGCCAATCATTTGTATGGAGTCATTGATAATGCCGAATACATCACGGCTGACATTGCGTTGCGCTATCAGAGTATGATGCTGACACCCACTGTGGGCGCCAGCGGTGCCATATATGGTATCCTGCTTGCTTTCGGAATGCTTTATCCCAATATGCCTCTTTACATTATGTTCATCCCTGTGCCGATGAAAGCAAAATGGGTTGTGCTTGGCTATGGTGTTCTTGAACTGACCATGGGAATCGGCAATATTGACAGCAGCGTGGCACATTTTGCCCATCTGGGCGGAATGCTGTTTGCGTTCCTGATGATTTTTTACTGGAAGAAGAAAGGAGTGTTCCATGGCTGGCACTAATACGCGCAGTCCTTGGGTTGAGGCCATCCTGACTGACCGTGTGTGGCAGCTGATGGCAATCAATCTTGCTGTGTTTGTGGCACTGCACGTGGCGGCATGGTTGGGCGTGTCGCAAAACGACATAGCGGCAGCGGTGGTGTTGCCGGCTGCACCCCGTTATGCCTTGACGCATCTTTGGACCGCAGCAATATATATGTTTGCACAATGGGATATTTTCCATCTCATTTTCAATATGCTCTGGTTGTGGACATTCGGTCTGATAATGGTGCGTATGGGCGTGCGTGGAAAAACGATAGTCACCGCCTATATTGTCGGTGGGCTGGCTGCGGCTGCTGTATGGCTGACGATGGGTGCCGCCGGCATTGCACATGGTGGGTTGGTCGGATCTTCGGCGGCCATACTGTCTGTCATTGCCGCCGGGGGTGTGATTCTTGGCCGTCAGCGTATACAGATGATGCTCCTCGGCACCATGCAGGTACGTTGGCTTGCATTGGGGGTCATCGTACTGTGTGTGCTCACTGACGCTACAGTTCAGACTCCGGCCACAGTAGCCGCACACGCCGCGGGTGTCATTGCCGGTGTTGTAACAGCCATTCTGTCTGTGCGGTCGTCGCGCAGAAGTCGCCGGTCGCATAAGCCTCATGTGAACCGGTACAACGGGTCTGCGGGCTATTCGAGGGTCAGACGTCCGGCCACGCGCGGACTGGATGCCACAGAGCAGGCTATGCTTGACTCGTTGCTTCTCAAAATAAAGAACGGAGGATATGGTGCGCTCACACCTGCGGAGAAACAGCTCCTGTTCTCTCTTTCCACAAAAATAAACGATCAGCAAAAATAGATTCATGCGCCGTGTCCTGTCCATATTGCTTATTGTGGCCAATATTCTTATAGGGTTGGCACTCATGGCTTCGGCATGGGCCGGGCTGCTGAACCCAGACACATGCAGTGCTGCTCCTCTTATGGTCATGGCCCTTCCGGTGCTTGTTCCATTGATGCTGGCGGTCACTCTGGCAGATCTTATATGGAAAAGAATGATGCTTGTCTGGGCAGTTCCCTGTCTGATGGTAGCCTATCCTACAATTCTTGATGCCTTTCCGGTAAACGGGACCCCCTCGGAATTGACTCCGGCAGAAAAAGAACGGTCTTTCACGCTCCTGAGCTATAATGCCATGGACTATACAACCCGAAGCGGCCGTTATCCCATTTCCTACAACCCCACGCTGGCTTATATAATGGATATGGATGCTGACATTGCATGCCTGCAGGAGACGCAATATTTCAGGCGTACCGACTGGACACGTATCTCCGGCGCTCAGCTTGACTCCGTACGCCGGCATTATCCTCATATCATCTTTGACGAGCCTACTGCGCTGACCATAATGTCACGCTATCCCTTGCATAAACTTTATGGATACACTTTCAATCGCCCCGGCGGAGGCAGTATACTTGTCTCGCGTGTGACCATGCCTGAGGGGCAACTGACAGTGTTCAGTCTGCATCTGCGCTCAATGACATTTTCAGAAACGGAAAAGGATGCATACAACAATCTGGCGCACGGGCGTCGCGGGGCAATAAAAAGCACGTCGCTGTCAATGGTGCGCAAGCTTGAGACAGCAGCTGTTGACCGGGCAGAGCAGACCGATACACTTCTGCATCTCATAGAGCGTTATGCCCCCGCGGGCACTCCGGCTGTGATATGCGGAGATTTTAATGATGTGCCCGGCTCCTATCCTCTGCGGCAGCTTGACAGAGTAGGATTCAGGGAAGTATATCCGGTTGTGGGCCGAGGATACATGCCCACCTACAACGCAGACCGGTTCCTTTTCACCATTGACCATGTGCTGTGGCGCGGTGACATCAGGCCGCATTCTCTTGTCAGGGGAAATGCCACGCTATCTGACCACTATCCGTTGCTCACCACTTTCCTGTGGCAATGAAACGGCGTGTCTATGACTTGTATCTTAGATACTCACGTTCGGCAATGTTCAAATGAATTTGCCATTGCGCTCACTTA
>JAUNPQ010000038.1 GCA_030536615.1 Bacteroidales bacterium
GTTGTGGAAAGCCATGCGCACCAGGCCGTCAGGGCTGAGTTCAACGGCAGTATTGGCGCCGTTGGCAATCTCGCTTATGAAAATATCGTCATCGCCATAGCGCAGGTTGAGTGAACGCGAGAATCCCTTGTTGCGGAAGAAAATGTCGCGCGTATATGCTATATTGTATTCGGTTCCACGGTATGGATGGCCGGCAATTGCAGATGTGAGCCATGACGTGGCGCTTGCGGCAAAGTCAAAGGCACGTCGGCGGCTTCCCAGGCCGTTGTCTGTGGCTGCGGGCATTGCGTTGCCAAGCACCACCTCAGTGCTGGTGTCTGCAAAATGACGCATTATTGAGGCCAGCCAATAGGGTGACTCTATGCATGCCGTGGCAACCGTCTGCACCACAACGCGGTGACGTGCCGCTTTTATGCCAAGCATCAGGGCGAGTTTCTTACGGCTCAGATTGCGGGCTCCGTCGGGGGTGTATGTGAGATAAAGATTGCTGTGGCTCACGGCGAGAGCCGTGACGGCGTCGGCAGTAGCCTCTGAGCCGCCCTCATTCACCACAATGACCTCAAAACCGGGAGCATAGCGCTGCCCAAGCAGCTGATGCAGGAGGCGTGTCAGACTCTCCGCCTCATCCTGAGCGTAAACCACTATCGAGGCCGGCTCAGTGCCTGTAGGTATGTCGTTGGTGGCAATGTCTGTGCTGACATCATCCTCGTCATCATCATTGGAGATAAGAAAGCCCTCGCCGGCCGGTTCTGTGACATCGGCGGTGTGCTCTGTATCAGGGAGGTATGCTTCAGGGCCGCTTTGTGAGGCCGCATAACGGCTCACGCGGCTGATGCGGCGCAGATATATGGACCACACAAGCAGTGCGCAGGCCGCAGCGCACGCAAGGAGTATGATGACGGGGAGAGAAAGATTGAAGTCAAAGGTCAGCATTTTCTGAATTCTTAGCGAAAAATTCTGAATAAAATCGTACAAAGATACGAATAAGTGAGCGCAATGCCAAATTGATTTGAGCATTGCCGAACGTGAGTATCTAAGATGGTAGTCAAAGATATGAATAAGTGAGCGCAATGCCAAATTGATTTGAGCATAGCGCCGGCAAAAAACGGTGCATGTTATAATAAATGTGTCATACACGGCGTTATAAACCAACACACCATTTATTTGAAGCTGTGTAAACTAACCCTTTTGCTATTTTTGGGCGGCACATTGCCGCACCCCTGTTCCTATGGAGAAATATCTGTGCCGACGGGCCGTATATGTGCTGATGTCGGTCGCTTTCTGGCTTTATGTTACAATTGCCTTTGTTGCCGAGGAGTTTTTTCCGGCCCTGATGCCCGCCGTTGTGCCCGTGCGGTCAGTTGTCTCGCTCGCGGTGGGCGCTCTTGGCATTGTGCTTCTGAGGCGCGGGGCTGATATAATGGCGGTTGTGACGTTCGCCGTCATCGTGGCTGTGTCAGCCATCGTAAACGGTAATTCGCTGACGTTCACCCTCAATGGCGTGCGCGGCTACATAGCTGTGCTCCTTGTTATGCCCGTTCTGCGGTGGCAACTCGCTGTGCCTGAGGCCTCGCGCCGGCGTCTTATGGCAGGCATAGACCGGCAGCTTGTGGCATATCTTGCCGTGCAGGCGGTGTGCGTGACCTGGCAGTTTGTGCGCTATGGCGCCAATGATCATGGGGGCGGATCGTGGGGCATGGGCGGCACAGGTGTGGTGACTGTCAGCATCTATCTTGTATCATTCTGGCTGATGACACGCCGCTGGGATGTTTCGCGTACATACCTGTCCAATCTGTGGCACAACGCATGGCTTGTGCTGCTCCTTTTTCCCACCATGCTCAATGAGACAAAGGTCGGACTGGTTATACTGCCGCTCTATTTCCTGCTGCTCATACCCTTTGGACGCCACTATGCGCGCCGCATGCTTGTGGCCGTGCCTGTGCTGGCGGTGTGTGTCATGGGTGCCGGAGCGTTGTATCTGCATACTATTGACCGCGATTTCGGCACAATTTTTTCAGGTCGTAATATCAATGAGTATTTTTTTGGCGGAGAGGACCCGCAGGCAATGATCGCCAACCGCAAGGCTTATCTTGCCAATCCCGATTCGGTGCCTTATTCCGACTGGAACTGTGATCTGCCCCGGTTTGTGAAGATGGAGCAGATTCCGGATATGCTTGACGATACCGGGGGAGGAATTGCTCTTGGAACAGGCGTGGGGCATCTGCGCAAGTCGGCGGTGATGGACAGCAGTGACTTTGCCCGGCGCTATGAGTGGGTGATTGGCGGCACGCTCCCCTTCATCTTCATGGTGATGGTTGAACTTGGGACTGTCGGTGTCATCTGGCTTCTGGGCGTTTTGGCTGTGTGGCTGTGGCCGGGCGGTGCGGCGCGTGGCACGCACATGCTCAATCTGCGCATTCTGTGGGCATGTGTGGCGGTGATTCTGCTTTTCTATAACGAAGCATTCAAGATAGTGCCGTTCATGATGCTCTTCCTCTATCCGCTTGTTGTGGGCGCGCAGGGGTATAAAGCCGAAAAAGATCTCTGATTTTTTATATACCATAATATGGTACGCGCGCGATAAATTGTGTACGCGCACGCGCGTAACGGGCATCGCGGCGATTTTTAATCAGATATTCTACTGCGAGGATTACTGCATCCGGGATGGCTGTAGACGGGAATTTTTGCATTTTTGGCAAAAAGTAAGTGCTGTAGCGTATTTTTTCGTGATAATGATGGTAGGGGATGGGGTATTGCTGTTATTTCAACAGGTCAACTTCCGTTTTGATAAATATTTTAACACTTCATACGCTAAAAAACCATCAAAAACATGTTGTAGAGCATAATTTTTTCGTTTTTTTTGTTATTTTTTCGCCAAAAGTGTATATCTTTGTGAATTGATAGTTGTATCCAAGCTCCTCGGACATGGGAAAAACTATCGGGAAAATCAACAGAAGCCGGTCTTCGGCAGAAGGCAGGCATGAAACAATAAAAAACTGAAAATCAATCCTTTTAATTAATATTTTGTTTAATTGTTTTTAGTATGAAAAAGCTGTTTCTATTACTTGTGGCAGTTATCTCAGTCACCTTGTGTGCGTCGGCGCAGACGCGTACAGTGACAGGTACTGTTCTTGAAGAGGGTAGCGAAGAGCCCATCATCGGCGCCAGTGTTGTGGCTGGCAACAACCCGATGGGAGTCAGCACTGACGTTGAAGGCAATTTTGCCATCCAGGTGCCCGCTAATGTAAACACTCTTAAGGTTTCGCATGTAGGTATGCAGACCAAAACGGTTAAAATCACAGCCAACAACCTCAAAATCTATCTGAGCACAACAGCCGAGAGCCTTGATGCGATCGTCGTCACCGCTTACGGAACGACTACCAAAGGAGCCTATACCGGTTCTGCCGGTGTTGTGAGCGCCGCACAGCTTGAGAATGTGCAGGTGGCCAATGTCTCCAACGCACTCAACGGTAAGATTGCCGGTGTGCAGACAATCAGCTCAAACGGTCAGCCCGGCGTCGGTTCAAAAATCCGTATCCGTGGTGTGGGATCAATCAACGCTGAGACTGAGCCTCTGTATGTTGTGGACGGTATGCCTTTTGAAGGTGACATCGCCACCATCCCCACCCAGGACATCGAGAGCATCACCGTGCAGAAGGATGCTGCTTCCACAGCTCTTTACGGTGCCCGCGGTGCCAACGGTGTTGTGCAGGTGACAACCAAACGCGGTGCCGAAGGTGCAGCAGTGGTTAACCTTGACATGAAATGGGGCTCCAACAGCCGTGCCATTCCCAACTATGACATCATCACTGACCAGCGTCAGTATCTGGAGACTGTATACCAGACACTGGTTGGCTCAGGCCGTTATACATACGGTGTTCCCGAAGATCAGCTCAACGCATGGGCAAATGCCCGTCTGTGGAGTTCAATCGGCTACCAGACATGGACAATTCCCGACGGCGAGCTTGCCATCGGCCACAACGGCAAGTTCAACCCCAATGCAACCCCCGGTTACAAAAAAGGCGACTATTGGTTCCTTGGCGATGACTGGAGCAAAGAGAGCCTTATCCACGGTCTGCGTCAGGAGTACAACCTGAGCGTCAGCGGCGGAACAGAGCGTCTCAAATACTATGTTTCAGCTTCATATCTCGGTGACGAGGGTATCATCAAGAACTCGCACTACAACCGCTTCTCAACCCGTGCCTCTGTTGACTATCAGGCTAAACCATGGTTGAAGATCGGTACAAACATCTCCTACACCTATCAGAACTCCGCTTATCCCGGTGACCAGACTCTTGATGAGTCATCCTCAACCGGCAATGCGTTCAACATCGCCAACAACCTTTCTTCTGTTTATCCTTTCTGGATCCGTCTGGCCGACACAAAGCAGATTGCTTACAACAGCACATATGGCAAACCCATATATGACTATGGTGAAGGTGCCGACTATGGCTGGGGCCCCACAGGCATGAGCCGTAACATCTACGGTCAGTCCAATCCTATCGGTGCACTCACCTATGACACCTCTGATGTGCTTGCTGACGTATTCAATGCAAAATGGTATGCAGTGCTCACTCCGTTCAAAGGCTTCAGCCTCACCGGAAACGCCGGCTACTATGTTGACAACACACGCGGCCACTACATTCAGAACGGTGTATACGGCCAGTTCAAACAGGCAGGCGGTTACGTACAGCAGGAATACGTACGCTCACGCGAGATCAACCTGCAGCTCCTTGCACAGTATGACTGGACAATTGCCCAGCTCCACAATTTCTCAGTTATGGCCGGTTTCGAGAACAGCGCATACCGCACTGAAGTTCTCTATGGTACAGGTTCAAACCTTTACAATCCCACATGGCCGTTCCTGGATAACATTATTGATAACAAGCAGAACGGCGGTTATGAGCGCAGCCTTGTGCACCGCGGTTTCCTTGGCCGTCTGCGCTACGACTATGACGGCAAGTATTTCGTGAACGCTTCAATACGCCGCGACGGTTCATCACGCTTCTCAAAAGACCACCGCTGGGGTACATTCTGGTCAGCATCAGCAGGCTGGAACATCAACAAGGAAGCATTCATGCAGGAATATTCAGATATCATTGATATCCTCAAGTTCAAATTCTCATTCGGTGAGAACGGTAATGATGGTATCGGCAAGTACTATCTGGCCTATGCCGACCAGTACACCATCAGCGGCGGTAACGGCGTATGGAACGATGCCACCCTCTACTACAAAGGTAATCCCGATGTGACCTGGGAGAAATCAGCAGCCATCAACACCGGTTTTGACTTCAGCTTCAAGAAAGGTCTGGTAAGCGGTAGCATCGAGTACTACCAGCGCACCGTGTCAGACATGCTCTTCAACCTCCCCGTTGCTCCGTCGCTGGGTTATTCCTCAATGCCCTACAACGTGGGTAAGATGCGCAACGCAGGCTTCGAGTTTGATTTCAACGTGCGCCCCATCGCCACCAAGAACATCACTCTTGACCTCAACGCCAACCTCACACTGGGATGGAACCGCGTGCTGAAACTTGACCCGTCAATCATGAACACCACCTCAAACTGGCGCATGGACTCCAAGAAAGGCTGGCTCACCAGCAACCGCTTCTTTGAGGAAGGCAAGTCAATGTACAACCTCTGGCTTGTTGAATACGCAGGTGTGAATGAGAATGGTATGCCCACATGGTATGCTCTCCGTGACAAACTTGACGATGAGGGCAACAAGATCCCCTATCTCTACAACTATGACGCCAACGGCAAAATTGTTCCCGAGGTTGATGAAAACGAACAGCCCGTGCTCGACGCCGACGGCAACCCTGTTCCTTCAGTGAAGCAGTATGTTCAGGAGGAATATGCCACCACCGTCTACTCTGACGCCTACAACACCAACCGTAAGGCTACCGGCAACATCATGCCCAAAGGATACGGCGGTTTCGGATTTAACCTGGATATCTACGGCTTCGACATCTCCACAAGCTTCGCATATCAGTTCGGCGGTAAGATCCTTGACTATGGTTACCAGAACTTCACCGGCAGCTATGCCAAGTCAAACATCGGTCTGAACATGCACAAGGATCTTCTCAATGCATGGACACCCGAGAAACACACCAATGTTCCCCGTCTGGAAGGCGAGGCCAACAGCTCTGCAGCCTCAACCTCCACACGCTACCTGATCTCAAGCAACTACGTTTCTCTCAACAACGTGACCGTGGGCTACACCCTTCCCAAGAGCCTGCTGGCCAAGTTGCACCTGGGCACAGTACGTGTCTACTTCGCAGCTGAGAACGTGGCTCTCTGGAGCAAACGTAAAGGTCTTGACCCGCGTCAGGGATACGTATCGTCTGAAAACTCCACTTACTCTCCCATACGCAGCCTCTCAGGCGGTATCAAAGTTTCGTTCTGATAAGACAGAATCCATAAAACGAACAATATTATGAACAGATATATCAAAACATCAGTGGCTCTTGCCGTAGCGGCTCTGACATTTACAGGCTGTGAGGACCTTGACGTTGTCAACAAGAGCAAATATGTGACCTCCGATGACAAAGAGGCTACACTGAAACTCAATCCCGGTGTGGCAGCTGCCGGTGTGGCCGGTGTCTCCGCCACCGTAAAGCAGTACATGAGCGTGTACGAAAACCACTTTGACTTCGGATATGCTGCAACCATGCTCGGTCTTGATCTTCAGGGCCAGGACATGGTGGGTGACTGGTCAGGTTACAACTGGTTCCGTTACTGGGAAGGCTTCACAAGCCCCACACCCACCGGAACACCGTCAAGCGAGGCCTGGTATGTGATCTACTCACAGATCTTTGCCTGCAACGCACTGTGTGAGTCAATCTCTCCTGATACAGAAGAGGCCGAGCTGCAGTTCTACCGTGGGCAGGCCCTGCTGACACGTGGATTTGACTACTGGGTACTTGCTCAGCTCTACCAGCTTAACTACAAAGGCCATGAGAGCGCTCCCTGCGTGCCCATCGTGACAAACGAGAACAAGGCCGACGTTCAGGTCAACGGCGCACCCCGTGCCACAGTCGAGGAAACCTACAAACAGGTTCTTAAAGACCTTGACGAGGCTATTGACCTCATCGCCGCAAGTGGCCTGCAGCCTGACGATGTTATGTCAAGCAAGCCCAAACGCTACGGTTCACTGGCAACTGCCTACGGCATGCGTGCCCGCGTCTACCTGACAATGCACAAATATGCCGAGGCTGCCGCTGATGCTGATGCCGCAATCGCTAACTTCCGCGGTTCCGTGCTGAGCATGTCAGGTGCCGCACAGCCCGGTTTCTGGAGCATTGACGAGGCTGACTGGATGTGGGGTATCCCCGTTGAGGAATCAGACCGTATCGTGACTTCCGGAATTGTGAACTGGCCGTCAATGATGAACACTTTCTGCGCAAACGGTTATGTTAACGTGGGCGCATGGAAAGACTGCAACGTTGACCTCTATGAGCAGATCCCGGCAACTGACGTCCGCAAAGGATGGTTCCTTGATGAGAACGGCGTGAGCGCCAACCTCACCGCTCAGCAGCAGCGCTACATTGACTCTCAGGACAGCCCCGTGCGTCCTTACACCAACGTCAAGTTCATAGGCTATCAGGGTGTGGCCGGACAGACCACCAACGCCAACGATATTCCTCTGATGCGTATCGAGGAAATGTACCTCATCAAGGCTGAAGGTCTGGCAATGTCCGGACAGACAACACAGGCTGCCGAGTTCCTGACCAACTTTGTTCAGAGCTACCGCAACCCCAACTACACATGCGAGGCTACCGATGCCGAGGGCATACAGCAGGAAGTGCTGCTGCAGCGCCGCGTGGAACTCTGGGGCGAAGGCCTGAGTTGGTTCGATGTTATGCGTCTTGACCTTGAGATCAACCGCAAAGGCTGCAACTGGCCCGAGGAGGCTGCTTTCCGCATCCCCTCGGCCGCCGCAGAGCCCGACAAGGCCTATGTCCGCATCTACTGCATACCGCAGGGCGAGATAAACGGCAACAAAGCTCTCACCACACAGGACAACAACCCGTCAGGTCCCAAACCCGATCCCGCAACCTGGAACTAAGACCGGACGTGACGACAATACTCATCACCTCCTCTCTCCTCATTTTTTAATTTCTGAAAGTTTTTAATTTAAAAACCTCAAATAATGAAATTCATCAAATCAATCATACCGGCATTGGTTGCTGTCCTGGCAGTCGGCTTCACAGCCTGCAGCGATGATGACGACTACACTGCTGGCGCAAAATCGCCCGGTGCATACTTTGCCGCAAATCTTCCGAAAGCTGTCACGGAGACTCCTGACAAGAACTCGTTCGATGTTCCTGTGCAGCGCACGGCCGCCACTGACCCCGCAAGCTATGAGGTCAGCGTGGATGATCCCTCCGGACTGTTCACTGTTCCGTCAACTGTTGTGTTTGACGGCGAGAGCCTGTCAACAAAGCTGACCATCTCATACGATGCCAGCAAGGTTGAGACAGACAAGGCTTATCCCCTCACTCTCACGCTCAAAAACGCATCTACCTACGGTAACAGCGTTTACAGCTTCACATTCACCAAGGCTCTGCCCATGGTGCGCAAGAAAGCCGGTCCCGAAGGTCTGGGCACATACACCTACAACGGACTTTTCGGAGGTGATGATCCCGGGCTGACCGTTTACTATGAGTACAATGAGAATAACCCCAACTACCGTATATATTACGTTGAGAACTGGGGCGGCGGCACAACATTCCAGATCATCATGCCTGATGCCAGCAAGATTAACTCTGACGGTACGATCACAGTGTATGTTCCCGTGCAGGATACATACGCCACCAATAAAGACGGTGATGCGGTTTGGGTAGCTGACTACTATCATTTCTGGGTAGATACACAGGGCAAGACACCCGAGGAAATGGCACCTGCACTTGACTGGAGCTACTACAATCCCGAGACTGGTCTGTTCTCTCTGAGCAACTGCTGGTATATCCCGGGCACCACAAGCTGGTATGGCAACAACTACGAGTTCCTGCAGCTCAACGGATTCCCCGACTATAGTGTTGACGCCACATACAGCGGTATCTTCACTGATCCCAAGGGAGCCGCATCGGCAGTCGCAACCGTAACCTCAGGTGCCGATGTCAACAAAGTGAAGACAGCTCTGGTTCAGGCTGCTGACGAGGACGCTGCCATCGAGGCTGTTGAGAAAGAAGAAGTTGACGGTATCCAGGAACTGAAAGGCGGCTCGACTGACAATGTTCTCTATCCTGTCAGCGAAGACGGCGTTTACTACATTGTTGTTGTTTCCTACGACGGCAAGGGCGTAGCCCAGAACGGTCTGGCTGTTCCCGTCAAGATACAGCTCGGCAAGAGCGACTGGGCCGAGTGGGGTCAGGGCGTGATGTGTGATTCATGGGTAATCCCCGGATATAAGCTCACTAACGGTGCCGGAAATCCTGTCACGAATGAGGACTTAATCTTTGCCGTTAATCTTGGCAAGAGCACTCAGGAAGCCGGCGTATACGCGTTGCTTGATCCTTACGGCGAGGGCTTCCCCCTCACTGCTTCAGGTTTCAACAGCAACACAAATGCCACTAATGTGCAGTTTACCATTGAAGGTGACTTCATCAGCTTTGAGCCGCAGTACAGCGGTTACACCGATGATGACTGGGGTGACCTCGAAATCGGTAATACCGAGGGCATGCTTGTGGCTAACAATCCCGGTGCGAGCGTAGCTGCCATCCAGGCCTATATGGCACAAAAAGGCTGGGAAGCAACTTACATTGATGAAGACGGATTCCTCATCATTCCGGAGAGTCTCTTCGGAGCTCCCGGTATAGGTGACGGCTCATTCGGATACTCATGGAAGAAATCTAAAACAACTATCATTATGTTGCCCGGCGCTCCGGCATCGGCAGTCGCCAAGATGAAAGCCAAGGCAGTTGCCAAACCCGCTATCAAGGGCCTGAGCCACACAATGGCCAACAAGGCAATAGGTGCTGATCGCCACCAGAAACAGCTCAATCCTTTTGCAATCCTGCGGACTGTAAAACTCAAATAACTGAAAGCCGTTAAAAAACTATCGTAAACATAATTTTCTAAAACAGACCTTAGAAACAACCATACGATAAACAATTCCCTTCTTTTGAGTGTGGACTGCCGTGCGGCAGCCCACACTTGTTTTTTTCAGAAAAAATAACTATCTTTGCGCGGATTGTATACATACCTTGACAATAATAAACCACCTTGATATGAAAAAACTACTTACCTTGATGATGCTGGCCGGCGTGGCCTGTCTCCTTCCGGAGACTGCAAAAGCCACAGGCGGCTGGGAAAACAGCGCATGCACCATCATGCTCGATCCGGGTCACGGAGGCAGCGACCCCGGCGCCGGACGCTCAGGTTACCGCTATGAGGCTGATCTTGTGCTTGACTGCTGTCTGGAGATGAACGCATGGCTCAACAACGTGGGCAGCCCACACCGCATGACCCGTACCGGCAACTATGATGTATCACTTGATGCCCGGCGCAGTGCATCAATCACCTATGACCCGTGGGTGTTCTGCTCAGTGCACCTCAATGCCTTCAACGGCGAGGCCTATGGCACAGAGACCTGGTATTACTGGGCCAACCGCTCCCCTCAGCTTGCACAGTATGTGCAGAACGAACTGCATTCGCGTTTCAACCGCTCCAACCGTGGTATAAAACAGAACGGCTGGACGGTGATCACCGGAGCATCATACATCCCTGCCATCCTGACAGAGGGACTGTTTGTTGACAATATTGCCGAGAACAACATGATCAACAGCCACAGTGCAAGCCACTTCGGCCATTGGGTGAACGGCCATCTGGAGGGTTTCCGCAAGTTCATGAACAGCGAAGGCCGCGGTGCCAACATAACATATGCCGCAAATTATTCCACGACAGGAATAGTGGTGAGCCACAGCAGTGTGCATTTTGACTGCGAGAAATGGGCCGAGCCTTATCAGGATATCACCGTCACCGGTACAGGTCTGAGTGAGAACATTTCAGTGTGGAGTTCCGATGCCAACGAGTTCGAGGTCAGCCCCGGCACGCTTGGCAGCGGCGGCGGCACTGTCCGTGTGACCCTGAAAAACACCGGTTGGGCCGGAAACCGCTCGCAGAAAATATACTTCAAGTCAGGCAATATTCAGGTTGAAGTGCCTGTTACGGCAAGCGTCTCCGCGCCCCCCATGGGCTCACTTGAGGAGGGCTGGAACCTGAGCGCGCAGCGCGGCACGCAGAACAGCAAGGGCTATGATGCCGCCGGCATACGCAACTTCACGTATCTGAACGGCAAACTGTACTGCGTATATGACCACAGCCGTATAATTGTGCTCAACGCCCAGACCGGTGAATATCTTGGCGACCTCAAGACTGGCAACGTCAACGGCGGTACACTCAAACTCTGCGATGTGACAAATCTCTCGGGCAAAATTGTTGCCTGCAACCTTGCCACCGGTGGTGACAAGCTGAAGATATATGCCTGGGACAACGACGAGGCTGAGGCACGGGTCATACTTGAAACCAATGATTTCCAGGGCTGCAACCGCCTGGGCGACTGCATGGAGGCCGTAGGCACACTTGATGTGGACTGCTGGTTTGCTTTCGGTCAGGACCTCGGCACCCAGACACGTATGGTTGAGTACAACTACAACCGTGACCGTTCCGAGAACGGCGGATGGTACCACAAATATACACTGGCCCAGAAGGGAGACGGCAGCTATCTGCCCACAGGCGCCACAACGCGTGTATATCCTAACGGCTCGGGTTGGTGGATTGACGGCAACCGTGTCAGCCCGTGCTGGACAACCTGGGACGATGCCCGCGGCGGCGCAACCACCAAGACATGCTGCGACGTCGGCAGCCAGACACAAGGTGCCAGTCATCATGAGTTCTATTTCAACGGCTATAAATATGCCGTCAATCTGGTGTTCCGTGGTTCGGAAAACTACACCGGCGGCAAAATGCGCGTGCTCCATGACTGCACCGGCAACTTCAGTCAGGTTGACCAGCAACAGGAAGTGCCCTGGGACGGTCTGGGCAACGATCCAAACTCCAATGGCACCGGCGATTGCCAGATAAACACTGACGGCGCCAACTATGTGGAGGCATGGGTGCTGTCGACAAAACAGGGTCTGGCATACTTCAAATACGGCACACCCCCGGCACAGAATCCCGGCAAGGTCAATGCTCCGGAGCTGTGGTTCTCCGAACGTGAGCCAAGCGCCCGTGCAAAAGTGGGTGAGTCAGTCACCAAGACCATACGCATTGAGGGCAAGAACCTGAAAGGCGGTATTGACATAGTCAGTCATGCCGGTGATCAGAGCGGCAGCTGGATAGCCAATGCCAGTGTTGAGGTTGAACCGACACATCTTGACGGACCCGGTGAGGTGCGCATAACATACCGCCCCACGGATCTGGCCGTGACATGGATATGGATGAGCGCGCGCAGTCAGGATGCCGAGTGGGCATGGGCCGATTTCCACGCCGAGAGTTACAAGGATCCCACCGTGACAGCCACGGGCGATACACACTTCACCGCACGCCCCGAGCAGCAGGATACACACACATTTGCCGTGCATGCCGAGAACCTCAAGGCCGAGTTGGGATACGGTCTGTGGGGAGGCAATGAAGACCAGTTCAGCCTGAAAGGCAACTGGGATCTTGCAGAGACCACAACCGTTTACTTTGACAACAACCGCGCAGGCTGGGATCAGGTGAACGTATGGATATGGGATCTTGACAATTCAGAGGCCCAATACCTTGGTTGCGCATGGCCCGGTGTGGCTATGACCGATGTTGGCGGCGGCCGCTATGCTTACAGTTTCAACCCCTCCAATACCGGTGCACGCCTCGGAATTACGTTCAACAACGGTGACGGGCGCACCATCACTGACGACGCTTATGTGCTCAACGGGGCGGTCTACAGCGCCGCCGGCCGTGCCGCAGACCGTGTTCCGGGCCACAGAGTTCCCGCTATCGTGAATCTTGACGGCGAACTCTCCGTTACTTACAGACCTACATGGGTGGGCGCTCCGGAGTCCAATTTCTACCTCTATACCCCGCAGAAGACCCCGAACACAGATGTGCATCTGACAGCTACCGGTCTTGACTATGAGCAGCGCCTCATTCCGCACACAAATGATGTTGACTTCGGCAATGTTCCTGTAAACGTTGAGGCAACCAACAACATAACACTTGTGGCACAGCACCAGCGCGACGATGCCACGCTGTATATCGACGGAAACAATCCTGACAAATTCACTCTCAGCCACACCACGGTGAAAGGTGACACACAGATAAGCGTGGGCTATCTGCCCGGCGAGGCCGGAAGTCACTCGGCAACTCTGCATATCGTTATCCCCGGCGAGCAGGACCATCAGGTGTATCTGCGCGGATGGAGCGACGGCACTGTAGGCGTTGATGATGTTGTTGCAACAGCCATGGCCATCACCGTTCATGGCGGCGTGCTCACAGTGGCAGGAATGGATGCCGCTCAGATAAATATATACAACATGGCCGGTGCTCTTGTCTCAGGACACGCTGACACAAACACGGTCAATATCAGCCATCTGCCGGCAGGCAACTACATTGTGGCAGTGACCGGTGCCGATGGAATGACACACCGTGTGAAAGCAAAGTTCTGAACGATAATCCAAAAGGATATCTGACTACATTTCGTAGCTTATAGTATAATTGATATGACAGCGTCCGCAGCCCTTTCTGAGGGGTTGCGGACGCTTGGGTTGTAAACGGCTGTAAAAATGTCAGCGCTTGCGGCGGTTGAAGAGAGGGGCTATTTTGCGAAAAAAGCTGACACTCAGGATGATCCAGTCAAGGTAGGAAAGCGCCGAGAACATTTTTCCGGCCACAGATGCAGGCCTTGAGCGCAAAGTGATTTTCTCGCGCAGTTCGTCAACATCATCGGCCAGACTGTTGCGCTCAACGGCTATGCGCGTGTTGACAAGCTCACGCTGCCCGCGCAGTTCGGCAAGGGTGTATCCGGCCCATTTGCGGCGTCCGTAGTTATTTGTCTGTGTCATCATCGTCTGTGTCATTTATATGGTCCTGTTCCACAATAATAATTCCGTTGTCGGCATCAGAATCAGTGATGTCATTCTCTGTGGCCACGGCAGTGGAAGACGTGGGGGGCACCGGGGCTGTGCGCAGGCTCTGACGCTCCTCCTCGGGGATCTCAACAAGCACGCGCGATATGAACCGGGCAATGGGATCTATGAAGATCTGACGGCGCCAGAGAATGCACAGCACGAAAAGAACCAGATAGAAAGCGGCTATGAAAAGATAGGCAAGATGGGGGGCTATTGTTGTGGCCATCCAGTGACCTATGCCTATGGAGATGAACACAAGGCATACAAGACCCAGAGCCATGGCCACGGCATAGAATGCCACGGCGGCAAGGATGATTGTTATCTTTTCAGTTGATTTGAGGCGCAGATTCTCTACATACAGCGAGCCCAGACGCTTGACGCGTCCGAACATGGTCAGGAGTATGGATGCGGTGCTTTCGTGCGACATGGCGGATTATTATAGGTGTGGCGAATGTGATGAAGTTGAAACGTGTTTGTCCTTACCCACGGGGTAGGGGACGGAAGAAGGACGGGACGCACCATGCGGTGCGCCCGGGAAAACGCGGCGGTTATTTCCCTTCTTCCAGATCGCTGCTTATCTGCTGCATGATGACGCTGAGCTCATTCTCATCGTCTGTGACTTCGCCAACTTTTTTGCGGAGCAAAGCCTTGATGCGGGCGCGGGTGTCCTCGCCGCTTTCAGGAGCCAGAAGCAATGCTGCTACAGCGCCTACGACGGCGCCACCGAGAAATAGATAGATGGATTTCATAATTCAGAAGTATTTAGATAATTCAGAAATATTTGGTTGTTTATAATTTTTTTGCGGCAACGTGGGCCACTTCGGCTTTTGCCTCGTCGGCAATCTCATCGGCAAGTGCCTCAAGGCGACGCGTACGCATTGCCGGATAGTGCGATTTCAGAAAGTCCTTGATATTCTCACGAGTCTCCTTGCCGCGGCGCGGGGCGAGAAGAATGCCCAGAGCGGCGCCGAGAGCGGCGAATCCTACAAGGGCCATGACGGTGTGTGCTGTTTTCATTGTAATGTGTTTATGGAATGGTAAACTGTTTTCTCAAATATAGTAACGCCTGACGGAGCACAAAAGATTTGCGGGCCGTGAATTTTTTTTGTTAAAGATGATGTGTTTCTCCAAAAAGTCAGTATATTTGCTGTCGGCAACCTCTTGGGCTGCTCCATTACTTGAAAAATGTCAAAAACCACTTAATAACAAACTGTCATGAAAAAACATAACTTTTATGCCGGACCGTCTATACTCAGCGAGTATACCATCAAGAACACAGCGGAAGCCATCATCAATTTCTCGGACATGGGTCTTTCCATCCTTGAGATTTCGCACCGCAGCAAACAGTTTCAGGCCGTGATGGATGAAGCTGACGCGCTTGTGAAAGAACTTTTGGAAATACCGGCAGGCTACAGCGTGTTGTGGCTTGGCGGCGGAGCCTCCATGCAGTTTGCCATGGCTCCGATGAATCTGCTCAACAAGAAAGCCGGATACCTTGACACCGGAGTATGGGCCTCAAAAGCCATAAAGGAGGCGCGCCTGTTTGGCGAAGTTGATGTGGTTGCCTCGTCAAAGGACAAGAACTATAATTATATACCCAAAGACTACACAGTGCCTCAGGACGTTGACTACTTCCACTACACCAGCAACAACACCATCTACGGCACAGAGATACGCAAAGACCCCGATGCAGGCAATGTGCGTCTTGTTGCCGATATGAGCTCGGACATATTCTCGCGCAAGTTCGATGTCAGCAAATATGACCTGATCTATGGCGGCGCACAGAAGAATCTGGCACCCTCGGGCGTGACACTTGTTATTGTGCGCGACGAGGCTCTGGGACACGTTGACCGTCAGCTGCCCACAATGCTTGACTACCGCACACACGTCAAGAAAGGCTCCATGTTCAACACCCCTCCCGTGCTGCCAATATACGCCGCATTGCAGACCCTGCGCTACTACAAGAGCCTGGGCGGAGTCGAGGCGATTGAGAAAGTGGATCTTGCCAAGGCGGCCAAACTCTATGAGGCCATCGACTCAAGCCGCATGTTTGTGGCCACGGTCCCCGCTCACGAGGACCGCTCAATCATGAACGTATGCTTTGTGATGAAGCCCGAATATGCCGAACTCGAGAAGGAATTCCTGGACTATGCCGCCGAACAGGGAATGGTGGGCATAAAAGGACACCGCGATGTGGGCGGATTCCGCGCATCGCTCTATAACGCGTTGCCCATGGAGAGCGTGGACGCACTTGTTGAATGCATGAAACAATTCCAGCAGAAACATTAATATACTGAGCCATGAAAGTACTTGTAGCAACTGAGAAACCCTTTGCCGCAGTGGCCGTTGAAGGGATTAGACGCGAGATTGAGGACGCCGGATACACCCTTGCGCTCCTTGAGAAATATACGGACCGCGCCCAGCTTCTTGAGGCTGTCGCCGATGCCGATGCACTGATTGTACGCTCAGACAAGATTGACGCCGAGGTGATTGATGCCGCCCGTCAGCTCAAGATCATTGTGCGTGCCGGCGCCGGATATGACAACATTGACCTTGAGGCTGCGTCAGCCCGCGGAATAGTTGTTGAGAATACCCCCGGACAGAACTCGAACGCGGTGGCCGAACTTGTTTTCGGACTGGCGGTGATGGCCGTGCGCAACATGTACAACGGCACATCAGGCACTGAACTCCGTGGCAAAAGACTCGGCATACATGCTTTTGGTCAGGTGGGACGCAACGTGGCACGCATAGCCCGCGGATTCCAGATGAACATAAGCGCTCTGGACCCCTATTGCCCCGATGAAGTGATGCTAGAAGCATCCGTACAGCCTCTGCACGATGTCAAAGTCCTCTACGCCGGGAATGATGTTGTGTCGCTGCACATACCGGCTACCGCCGAGACACGTGGCTCAGTGGGATATGAACTCATCACCTCAATGCCTAAAAACGGGGTGCTGATCAACACCGCACGTAAAGAAGTCATTGACGAGGAAGGTCTTGACAAAGCATTAGCCGAACGCATCGACATAAAATATGTGGCAGACATACGTCCCGGTAATGCCGATGCACTGATGGAGAAATATCCCGGACGCGTGTTCTTCACCCCAAAGAAAATGGGAGCCCAGACAGCAGAGGCGAATATCAACGCCGGAATTGCCGCCGCGCGTCAGACAGTTGCCTATCTGCGCGACGGCATTGACCGTTTCCGCGTCAACAGGTAAATCGTATATATTCAGAGATATAAGAATAAGAAGAGCCGGGGCCAGTGCAGTGATAAGTACAGCCCCGGCTATTATTTTTTGCTGTTGCAGCCATTCTACAACGGTATCCGTAGCCATTTCGCGGCGTCCCCGCCGCCTAACCTCCAGTCGCCCCGCGAAAAAATATTTTTTGAAAAAACGGAGTAATATTTGCATATAACAAAAAAAACATCTACCTTTGCAAAGCAAAAATAAGCAAGGCGATTTAGTGTAGTGGCCTAGCACGCCACCCTCTCAAGGTGGAGACCCGGGTTCGATTCCCGGACTCGCTACATTGCCAATTCAAGAAGCTTCGGAGATGCCTCCGAAGCTTCTTTCGTTTTAACCGTGAACCTGCGCCCGGCCGCCCGCGTTCTAAAAACAAAGTTGGGTCAGCAGCAAAAGATCTCAACTAAACCAAGTACGGTGACAGAGTAACTGAGACGTGGGGTAATGCAGTGAAGAATAGAAAATTATATTCCCCAAAGTTTGCGGCATAACAAAAAATACCGTACCTTTGTAAAACAAAAGCATCCAAACTACTAATTGATATGATACGTTCAATACCGAATCCTCCGATGGATCGAGAAGATGTCGATCGCTTCCGTCGCAACTTGGAGAAACATCTCCGAGGGGATTTCTCTGAAGAAGAACGACATCAGATGGAGGCGCGCAGGACGCGTGCAGAAGAAATCACCAAGCGTATAATCGCCAATTGTGGTGGAAAGAATCCGATACTTGGATATTGATTTTCGAATACGACAAATGACTGACGCAGACTATGAAAATATGTCTGCGTTTTCGTGCGGGGTGAAAGCTCTTGATGACTTTTTCCAGCATGAAGTGCGTGAATGTGTAGACAATCGTTACCTCTCGGCATATTGCGTAATCAATCCTTCAAATAAGATAATAGCTGCATTTACGCTTATGAACGATGCACTGATGATTGGTAATGGAGAAGAGAAACAAGATTTTTTTGATGACTTACGCTTGGAAACCGAATCGGGCATTGTGGAGTTTTTTAAGCGACAGTCCTCTTACCCGGCAATAAACATCGGCCATTTGGGTACTATTGTCTCATGTCAGAGCAATGGTATCGGAATGGCAGTCATAGAATTTGTTGCCACAACATTTTATCATTATCGTCAGGCGGGTTGCCAATTTATTACCGTAGATGCACTGAATAATGATCGGGCTATAAAATTTTATCATTCTAATGGCTTTTCATTCCAGACCAATCGTGATGTGTATTCGGACACGCGACGTATGTATCGGATGTTATAGAATAAACAATACCAAAGTTTTCCTCTGACCTTTATTTTGCTAAACGGGAAATGCAGGGCGGTCTTTAACATGGAAAGTGTTAAAGGCCGCCCTGCAAGTCGGGGTGACAGGATTCGAACCTGCGACCACCTGGTCCCAAACCAGGTGCGCTACCGGACTGCGCTACGCCCCGAATCTCAAAAAACATTGTTTTTGAGACTGCAAAGATAGCTACTTTTTGCAATACATGCAATAGGAGTGTGGATTTCATGGATATTTTTCCGGTGGAAGGAATTTAGTTAAGTTTAAGCATAATCAATGTGATGTAGTGTCATATTGTGCTGTGTGGCAATATTATATAGGTGATGCGGAGGGCATTGTGCGAGATTTTTACGAAATTATTGTTATGGAGTGGAGGAAAATCATTACTTTTGTAAAAAATTGGCATAATGGCATCCGACCTCCAGGAGTCGCTGCTCCGCATCGGCGAGAAAGCCCGCTTTCTGACACAGCGTTACCGCGTGGTGTCGCGTGAGCGTAAACAGGCGCTTGAGCAAATCGAGAGCCTGCGGCGCGAACTGGCCGTCCGTGACAAGGAGATACAGACATTGCGTATGCAGGTAGAATATCTGACAGTTGTCACGAATATTGCTCCCGGGCGCGAGTCAGTGAAGGAGACACGTGAAGTCATTGCCGGACTTGTGCGGGAAATAGACCGCTGTATAGCTGACCTGAAAGAATGACAGGTCAGCTGTGCAAGATGTATGTTTGATGAAAGAACAGCAGAACATAACGATAAAGATAGCTGATGTGGCCCCTATCAGTCTGACGATAAGCCGTGACACAGAAGTCTATGTCCGCGAGGCAGAATATAATGTCAACCTCGTGTGGCAGCGATGGCGTAAGGATTTTTCCGACAAGACATCGAAAGAGATTCTGGCCATGGTGGCCTATCAGTTTGCAAAACTCTACTATCAGCAACAGCACTACGTTGACAATGAGCGCGAGATGCTGAAAAATTTCGAGGCCGATCTTGACGAGCTCTTGCGTATAGACGGTGACGAGGCCTCAGATGCGGTTGCCACAGAGGTAATCGCTGATAAGGACAGGAAGAGATAATTGTTGTTGTTGTTGTCAGGCTCACATCGCGGTTTGTTTTCATGAGCACGGCTTCTGTCTGACCCTTGGGGAGGATGACGGAGGCAAAAGTGTTTGTGTATCCGCTTGCGGACATAATTAAGATGCTGACGCAATTAGAATGCGTACATGGTCAAGATGATTAAGATAAAAGTGAATTATATAAACCATAAATTTAAAACAACCATAAATAAAAACAATAACAACCCACTAAATATCAAATAAGTATGGAAATAATAATCTATATATCCATAGGTGTCATAGCGGCTGCCATAGGCGTTGCTGTCACCACTGTTGTGAGCCGGTCAATGGCTCGCAGCCGCGCGCGTCTGATCATAGCGGATGCTGAGCGCGAGGCCGAGGATCTCAAGAAAGGCAAACTTCTTGAAGCCCGTGAAGAAGCCCTTCAGATTACATCTGATGCCGAGAAGACCGCCAATCAGCGCATGAGCCGTGTACAGAGCGCTGAGGCCAAGCAGAAGCAGCGCGAGATGCAGCTCAACCAGCAGCAGAGTGAGAATCAACGCACGCGCAATGATCTTGACAACCAGCGCAATAAACTTTCTGAGCAGTATGCTGCGCTTGAGATACGCCAGAACGAAGTGACCGCCATGGAGGCCAAAGCTCGCGACACCCTTGAGCATATCTCAGGACTGAGCAGTGAGGAAGCCAAAGAAAAACTTGTGGAAAGTCTGCGCGATGAGGCCAAAACCGCGGCAGCCGCCTATATCAATGACATTATGGACGAAGCCAAGATGACCGCCGGCAAAGAGGCCAAACGCATAATCATCCAGACAATCCAGCGTACGGCAACAGAAACGGCCATTGAGAACTCTGTCACAGTCTTCCATATAGACAGCGATGAGATAAAAGGCCGTATAATAGGCCGTGAGGGCCGCAACATACGGGCTCTGGAAGCGGCTACAGGCATTGAGATTATAGTTGATGACACACCTGAGGCCATTGTTCTCAGCGGCTTTGACCCGGTGCGCCGCGAAGTGGCACGTCTGGCCTTGCATCAGCTTGTGGCTGACGGACGCATTCATCCGGCCCGCATTGAGGAGGTTGTGGCAAAAGTGCGCAAACAGATCGAGGAAGAGATAATAGAGACCGGCAAACGCACGGCGATTGATCTGGGCATACACGGACTGCATCCGGATCTGATACGCATGGTCGGTAAGATGAAGTACCGTTCAAGCTATGGACAGAACCTGCTGCAGCACTCGCGTGAGACCGCCAATCTGTGCGCCATCATGGCCTCTGAATTAGGACTCAACCCCAAGAAAGCCCGCAGAGCCGGTCTTTTGCATGACATCGGTAAGGTTCCTGATGAGGAACCGGAACTGCCGCATGCACTGCTTGGCATGAAACTTGCCGAGAAGTACAAGGAGAAACCGGAGATATGCAACGCTATTGGCGCCCATCATGATGAAATTGAGCAGACATCGCTTCTGGCTCCCATCGTGCAGGTGTGCGACGCCATTTCAGGTGCCCGTCCCGGTGCCCGCCGTGAGATTGTTGAAGCATATATAAAACGCCTCAAGGATCTTGAGCAACTTGCACTGAGCTACCCGGGTGTTATAAAGACTTATGCCATACAGGCAGGTCGTGAGTTGCGTGTCATTGTCGGCGCAGACAAGATTGATGACGTCGAGACAGAAAAGCTGTCGGCTGAGATTGCAAAACGCATTCAGGATGAGATGACTTATCCCGGACAGGTTAAGATAACGGTTATCCGTGAGACCCGTTCCGTAAGTTTTGCCAAATAAAGCATTGCCATGAGCACAGAGAATGACAAGGAGCAGGACAGTCTCCGGCTCTCTGATAGTCCCGTTCAGTCTCAGACAGAGGCTGACGCACCGGCGATGCCCCCGCGGCGTGACGAGGAACCACGCGGCAAGCTGCATTGCTATAACTGGCTTTCCGACATTCCGGGCGGCTATGCCGACGATGACATGGTCGAGGTGCAGTTCAAGAACACCCGTAAGGGATTTTATAAGAACTCAACCGGAATTCCCCTTGAGATCGGTGACATGGTTGCCGTTGAAGCCTCTCCGGGACACGACATAGGTCAGGTGACAATGACCGGGGCATTGGTGCGCCTGCAGATGCGTAAGGCCAACTACAAGAACGGCAGTGAGATAAGACGCGTGTTCAGAAAAGCCAAACCGGCAGATCTGGAGAAGTATGCCGAGGCCCGGGCGCGTGAGAATGACACCATGATCCGTGCACGGCAGATTGCCGAGGAGCTGAAACTGAGCATGAAGATCGGAGATGTGGAATATCAGGGTGACGGCAACAAAGCCATATTCTACTACATAGCCGATGAGCGTGTTGATTTCCGCCAGCTCATAAAGGTGCTTGCCGATGCCTTTAAGGTGCGCATAGAGATGAAACAGATTGGCGCACGTCAGGAAGCCGGCCGCATAGGCGGCATAGGACCCTGCGGACGCCCCCTATGTTGTGCCAGCTGGAAGACAAATTTTGTGTCTGTTGCCACCTCTGCGGCGCGATTTCAGGATATATCGCTCAATCCGCAGAAACTTGCCGGACAGTGTGCCAAACTCAAATGTTGCCTTAACTACGAGGTAGACGCCTATGCCGAGGTTGTGAAGAGACTGCCATCAAAGAACATACGTCTTGAGACGGCTGATGCCACCTACTACCATTTCAAGACTGATATCTTCAAGCGGCAGATGACATATTCAACAGACAAATCAATCGCCGCCAATCTTGTTACGCTTGATCCCGACCGCATCTTTGAGATAATAGAGATGAACAAGCGCGGTGAGAAGCCGCTCACACTGCAACGTGACGGCAGCGAGAAAAATGATCCGAAAGATGCTTACACCGATCTTCTGGATCAGGACGAACTGACACGCTTCGATGGCAAACGCCGCCGTAAGAAGCGTTCCAAAGGATCCAAGTCCGGCGGCAATGACAAAAACGTCGGAACACCTGTATCGGAAGGCGCGCAGGAAAAAGCGGGCAGCCACGAGAAAGCAAAAGGAGACGGAGGTTCACAACGCCAGAAACCGCAGCGGGCCAAAGGCAAACGGCCACGTCCCGACCGTCAGAACAGTGGCGATGGCAAAGGCAATTCGGGAAATAATGAATAAGGCCACAAAAGTTTTCTGTACCATTGCCGCAGCTATTGTTGTCATGTTTGTGAGCTGCACGCCGCCTGAGCCGGTGGGGGGTGAGTGGAAAGATATCCCTGATTATGGCTGGCGTTATGGTGACACCCTTA
>JAUNPQ010000039.1 GCA_030536615.1 Bacteroidales bacterium
AGCAGCGGGCTCAGCAACTTCTTCAGCGGGAGCAGCAGCGCTATCAGCTACGCTATCAGCACCTTCAGCTTTTTCACCAGAACCACATGCAACGAAACTCATGCTAAGAGCTGCAACAGCAAATAAAACTAATTTTTTCATTGTCTTAAGATTTTAAATATTAATTAATATGTTAACTTCAAAAACGCTACAAAGTTATAGCAATATTTTTTAATTGCAATGGATTTTATGGAAAAAGTTGGCGCATGTCACATTTTTTAACACCCTGATAGTATTTTGTTTTCTCCGTATCGTGGCTGTTTGGATGTATAAGTGCTTGTTAGTTAAAAGATTATTGCTGATGTGCTGCTGATTTCTTACGGGCCGATACAATTGCATTTGCCATCATGACGGCGCGTATTATATGATCGCAGATATGGTCAACACCTACAAGACGGTCAATTCCCGCGTGCAGAAGAGACGCGCGCACGTTCTCATTCACGCCCGACAGAACTATATCTATTCCCTCTGACTGTGAGGAACGTATCAGTATCTCCAGATTGTGCAGCCCGGTGGCGTCAATAAAGGAAACCTTGCGCATGCGGATTATACGCACTATGGGTTTGGCATTTCCCGGAGTGTGGCGCATCATCTCGTCAAACTTCGTTGCGACGCCAAAGAAGAACGGGCCGTCAATCTCATATATGCTCACGCCCGGCATCACGTCAAGGACCTCATGGCCGGGGAGATCTGTGCCGGCCGCCACATCAAGATGCTCGGAGTATACTTTTATCTGAGTGTTTTCGGTGACTCGCCGCAGGAATAGGATCATTGCCAGCAGCAGTCCTATCTCTATGGCTATGGTCAGATCAAAGATGACTGTCAGGAAGAAAGTTACAGCCAGCACGGCAATGTCACTCTTGGGTGTGCGGAGCAAAGCGCGTATTGTGCGCCATCCGCTCATGTTGTATGCCACGACTATAAGCACCGCGGCCAGACATGCCATCGGGACAAAGTTGATGAGTGGCATTGCAAAGAGAAAGATAAGCAACAGCACCGCGGCATGCACCACTCCGGCAACGGGAGTGCGTCCGCCGTTTGAGATGTTGGTCATTGTGCGGGCTATGGCACCGGTCACCGGTATGCCTCCAAAGAATGGAACAACTGCATTTGCGATGCCCTGACCAATCAGTTCCGTGTTTGAATTGGTCCGCGAGCCGGTAACACCATCGGCGACAGTGGCTGAGAGCAGTGATTCTATTGCTCCGAGAACGGCAATGGTAAATGCCCAGGGCAAGAGATTGTTGATTGTGGCCATGTCAAGCGAGAAAGTGTGTGGCGCCGGCAGATCAGTGGGCATGTCATGAAAACGGTCACCGATTGTCTCCACCTTGAATCCAGGGAGCAGTTCGTTCAGGACATAGCATGCTGCGGTTACAAGGATGATGGCAATCAGGGCACCGGGCAGTTTCTTGGATATACGTGGTGTGAACACCATTATGGCGATTGAGGCCAGGCCCACACACAAGGCTGTCAGGCTTGTGTTCCCGAAATTTCTGAAGTACATTCCCCATTTGGGAATGAACTGTCCCGGTACATCCTCAAGTCCAAGCCCCATGAAGTCATTGATCTGGGTGGAAAAAATGGTCAGTGCTATACCGGCGGTGAACCCCACGACAATGGGGTAGGGGATGAATTTTATGACGGTGCCCAGATGGAATATGCCCATCAGCACAAGTATCAGTCCGGCCATGAATGTCGCTATGCCCAGTCCGGTGAGTCCGTATTGTTGCAAAATGGTATAGACGATGACGATAAATGCGCCTGTAGGGCCACCGATCTGCACGGAGTTGCCTCCAAGTGCCGATACCAGAAAGCCTCCTATCACGGCAGTGGTGAGTCCCACTGCGGGGCTTACACCTGAGGCGATTGCAAACGCTATGGCCAACGGCAGGGCCACTATTCCCACAACAATTCCGGCTATCGCATCACGCCTGAATTCAGACATGGTATAGTTGTGGAGAGCTGAGATCAGTTTCGGCCTGAAATCAATTGAACCTGAAATCTTCATTACCTTTAAATGACAATGTGATACCTGTTTGCCGCAATTTATACGTTATTGAGACGGCAAAAAATTGAAAACCGGCGGCAAAGGTAGTGAATTTTTGTCATACAGACACCATGTATAGCCATAAATGAATGAATAAAAGTTTAGGTTTTATTAACGAAAAATTTCTTCAATTTCATTGACAGACGCAAAAAACATATGTAATTTTGTACACCGAATCCAAACTGCTTTCCACTTATATCCCATGATTACTTATATCATAATAATCTTTGTGATCGGCTATCTCTGTATTGCCCTTGAACATCCTCTGAAAGTTGACAAGACGGCCACCGCGCTTGTGCTTGGAATGGTACTGTGGGTGCTTTATGCTATGGGCGCTTCTACAATTGTTCCGCAGGTGGCCGGAGACAGTTTTCAGACATATGTGGCTGAGAATCCGGGGCTTGTTTCCAAGGGGGAGCATGCACAGGCACTGAGCTATGTTGTCAATGTGGATATAGTGGAGCATCTGGGTGATATTGCCCAGACGGTGCTTTTCCTGCTCGGGGCCATGACCATAGTGGAGCTTATAGATGTCCATGACGGTTTTACGGTCATCACATCGCGTATACACACGCGCAAACGTCGCAAACTGCTGTGGATAATGACTTGGCTGACATTTTTCATGTCTGCCGTGCTTGACAATCTGACAACTACCATCGTCATGCTCACCCTGCTGCGAAAGTTTGTGCCGCACAAACGTGAGCGCTGGCTCTATGCCGGAGCAATTATAATAGCCGCCAACAGTGGTGGCGCATGGTCACCGATAGGCGATGTCACCACAATTCTTCTCTGGGCAAACGGAAATGTGACAGTCTCGGCGCTGATAAAATTCGTGCTTTTGCCCTCGCTGGTGTCAGTCATCATACCGTCGATGGTGGTGGCACGACGTCTGAAAGGGCGGTTGCCTGAGCCTAAGAAGGATGATATACAGCGGTCCGATCTGAGTGTGCGTGACCGCACGTTCATTTTTGCCTTGGGGGTGGGAGGTCTAATATTTGTTCCTATCTTCAAGACACTCACTCATCTGCCTCCATTCCTGGGGATACTTCTGGTGCTTGGTGTGCTTTGGGTTGTCACTGAATGCCTATATAACGGCAAACTCCGCAAGCAGACAAAACAATACCGCATTCCGGCAGTGATATCGCGTGTCGACATGCCCTCTATTCTGTTTTTTCTCGGCATTCTCATGGCAGTGGCGGTGCTGCAGTCAACCGGCATCCTTGCAACCATGGCCAATGCACTTGATACTCATGTTCACAATGTGTACGCCATTGACACCATGCTTGGCGCGCTGTCATCGGTTGTTGACAATGTGCCGATGGTGGCCGGAGTTATGGGTATGTATCCTGTGGCTGATCCCACAGTCTCCGGCTATGCCGCCAACTTCATGGCTGACGGGCATTTCTGGGGTTTGCTCAGCTATTGTGCCGGCGTTGGCGGATCATTGCTTATTATAGGTTCCGCCTCAGGAGTCATAGCCATGGGGATAGAGAAGATAAATTTCGGATGGTATCTGAAACATTTCAGTGGTCTTGCGGCTCTTGGCTATTTGTCAGGCATCGCTGTCTATATCCTTGAGCACTGGATTTTCGGTTAAGGCGTCGCTTTGGGATTTTGCCGGCGATTGGATCAATATTTCGGGAACAATGTTCCGGGAGCTGTCAGTATGCGGAATATGAGTTCTTCAAGCAGGTCATATTCGCCACGTCGTGAGCCGATGCCTTTTGTCGCGGCATCAAACGCGCGTAGCGCGCGGATGACTTCAATGCTCTGCCATGCATTGTAGTGCGAGGCGGCAGCCCTGAGGCGCTTGAGTGGGTAGGGACTGCGCAGGTTCAGGGCGCGCATCAATGATGAGTCGCTTTTGTCTGAAGTGGACTGGAATGCAAGCAAGTCCGAGAACAGACTGAAGATGGCAGCACTGACCATCACTGTCGGAGCTGCTTTGGGATTGGCGCGGAAGTAGGCGGCTATACGCATGGCGCGTCCGCTGTCTTTGACGGCGAGCGCGTCAACAAGTTCGTAGACGTTGTAGTCTTTGCTGACGCCGATATGGCGTTCAACAGCCTCGGGGGTGACTGTGGCGCCTGAGCCGAGAATGCCGGTGAGTTTTTCAATCTCATTGTAGAGACGGCTCAGGTCTGTGCCTATGCTGTCTTTGATCATCTCAAGCGCTTTGGGCTGTACGTTCAGTCCACGGGCGTTTATGAAACTCTGGATATGGCCGGCCAGATTCCATTCCGGAATTTTTTTGGACTCAAAGATGACAGCGCCTGATTTTTTCAGCGCTGACATCATTTCCTTTCCTTTGGCTGCGGCTCCACGCGAGCATATAACCAGAATGGTCTGAGGTGACGGATTGGAGATGTAACGTGCAAGGCGGTCAAGCTGGTCGGCGCGTGCACTCTGTGCTTCCTTGAGTATAACAACCTGACGGTCACTGAGCATGGGGAAACGCCGGCATATGTCTGCCACTTCCTCCATGGCTGTCTGCGGGGCATAGAGAACGTACTGGTTGAATTCTTTCTCCTCATCACTGAGGATATTCTCAAATTTCTTCACCAGTTCATCTATGAAGTACCCCTCCTCACCGTGAAGCAGATACACAGGGCGATATTCGCCGCGCATCAGTGCCCCGCTCAGTGTCTCGAATGTCATTGCCGCTGCTGCCATGTGTGTAAGTCTGGAAAATTTTTGTAAATTTACGCAATAATTCACTCCCGCGCAAATCATAGAAATGAATCCCGGACTGTTCCCATCACTTAATCTGCCTCCTTATGGGGCACAGACGCGTCATGGCGCATCGGGCGGCATGGAGATCTGGGATGCCATACGCCGCAGATGGGTGGCGCTGACCCCTGAGGAGTGGGTGCGTCAGCATTTTGTGAATATGCTTGTCAGGGACTGCGGCTTTTCGGTGTTCCGCATTGCCAATGAGAAGGGCATACGTGTCAATGGCCGCATCAGGCGATGTGACACAATAATATATAATGACGTGCTCCGTCCGGTTGTGATTGTGGAGTATAAGGCGCCCCATGTGCCGGTCACCCAAGCGGTGTTTGACCAGATTGGCCGCTATAATATTGTGGTCGGTGCTCCCCTGCTTGTGGTTACCAACGGACTTCGTACCTTTGTGGCTCATTTCAGGCGCTCAGAGGTGGAAGGAGAGGCTCCGCAGGTTACTTTCCTTGATGGATTGCCCACGGCAGCGCAGGTGGCTCAGATGACTTCCATCTGATTGCCGGCATCAGGGTCAGAGGCATCGGCACGAGCAATGTCCTTGCGTCCGGTGCGCAACCATTTCCCGCGCCTGAAGAAAAAGAGGAATACCGCACCACGCACACACAGTTCTATGCACATGGCCAGCCATACACCGAACAGACCCAGTTCCACGGCCATGAATGCCGACAGAGTCAGCCTCACGGCCCATATGCTGCCGAAGTTTATTGCCGCAGGGACTTTGGTGTATCCGGCGCCGATGAATATGCAGTATATTACAATGGCTGCCCCGAACATGGGTTCGGCCCATGCCTCGGTGCGCAATGCCATCACGCCCAGTGATTGGACATCCTGATCCGGAGTGAACATCTCCATCATCTGCGGCGCAAGCAGCCACATCACAACTCCCAGAACACCCATAATGCCCATGCCCAGAACTATGGACAGACGTCCGAAGCTATGCGCCAGCCGGGGACGTCCCGCGCCAAGACTTTGTCCCACCAGGGTTGTGGCCGCATCACCCACGCCATATCCGGGAGTATAACATAGACTCTCGGCTGTGATGGCGAATGAGTTGGCGGCTATGGCTGCCGTGCCCAAAGGTGCCACTATGGCGGTTATAAGGATCATGGCACCGCACATCACAGTGCGCTCTATGGCCATGGGCCAGCTTATGGTGAGGGCTTTGCGCAGGATGCTGCGGCTCAATGTGTACCAGTGCATGCCACCGCTGACACGGAATGCCCGGCCCAGACGTTGTGAACGGAATGCAAGATGCCGCCACATCCAGATGCCTCCTACGGAAAATGCTATGCCGGTTCCGAGTGCGGCGCCCGGCACGCCCATGCCGGCGCCGGGAATCCATATGTCCTGTCCGAAGATGTTCACCGTGCGGCTTTCATAGATCAGGAAAAAGTTGAAAACCACGTCCAGCAGGCACATCACCACATTCATCATGCCCGGGAGAACCATGTTGCCTGAGCATCGCAGCATGGCCGCGCCCAAAAAGGTCAGGAGCATCAGGGGCAATGTCGCGGCGAAAATGACAAAATAGCCTGTTGCCTGCACGCACACATCCTCGTCGCCGCCAAGCCAGTGGGGAAGCGCTCCGCTGATTGCCACACCTACAAGAGCAAGGAGAAGTCCCACAACGCTGACGCTTATGGCCGACTGGCGCAACACGTTGCGGGCGGCATCGTTGTTGCCTGCGCCGACAAGATGGGCAACCTGCACGGCAAAGCCTGTGGATACAGAATTGCCAAGACCCCACAGCAGCCATGTTGTGGTGGCGACAAGGCCTATCGCAGCCGCCGGAGCAGCTCCCAGACTGCCCACCATGGCCGCATCGATATATTCCATGACAACCATTGACATCTGTGCCAGCATGGCGGGCCAGGTCAGCATCAGGACAAGCCGGAGCTTGGTCATGATGCCATCCAGAGGGCGCGAGGCGATTATGTCCGCTATGTCTTCTTTTTTTCGGGTCGATTCACTCATGGCAGATGGTGCAAAGACAGCATTGCGGCATGTCCGGTTAAAAGCAGCCTCTGATAAAAATAATGAAACATGTCTTTGCGGCGCTGCAAATTTAAAAATAAATTCTTATATTTGCGCAAAAGAATTCCTGCCTATGCGCTACACTGCAACCCGGCAATCATGCAATTCCGTCAGTCTCGGTGAAGCTGTGCTTCATAGCTCTCCAGGTGGCGGTCTGTTTGTCCCGGACAAGCTCCCTGTGATTCCGGCGCCCTTTTTCATGAATTTCAGCGGTATGACTTTGCCGGAGATAGCCTATGTGCTTGCTGACCGCCTGTTCGGTGATGATGTGGACTCCGCATCGCTGAAGAAAGTTGTGGATGATGCCTTTGATTTTCCGGCACCGCTTGTGCGGCTCTCGGATAATATATATGCCATTGAACTTTTTCATGGGCCTACGCTCACATTCAAGGATTTCGGCGTGCGTTTCATGGCCAGACTGCTGAGCCATCTGCACTCGGGCCGTGCCATGAACCGCAGCAAGCGTCTCAGCAAGCTCCATGTTCTGGTGGCCACCAACGGAAACACCGGGAGCGCCGTCGCCAACGGTTTTGCCGGAGTGGGCAATGTGGAGGTCTACATCCTTTTTCCGCGTGGTAAGGCCGGACGACAGCTCGAAGCTCAGTTCACCACTCTTGGCGGCAACATTCACGCCCTTGAGGTGCAAGGGACCATTGATGACTGTCATTCCCTTGTTGCGCAGGCCTATGCGGATCCGGCACTGAACGCTGTGGCGGCGCTGACATCGGCAAATTCAATAAATATAGCCCGTCTGCTGCCTCAGACATTCTACTATTTCTATGCTATGGCACAGTTGCGGCAGCGTCTTGGCGACAAGATAAAAGTCACGGCGGCTGTTCCGGCCGGGAATCTTGGCAATGTGTGTGCCGCTGTGGCCGCACGGTCAATGGGACTTGATCTGCAGCGGATCATTGCCTGTGAGAACGCCAATGATTTTCTCTGTCAATGGTTGCGTACGGGCCGCGATGACACTCCCCGGGCTATTCCCACTCTGGCATGTGCCGCTGACAAGGGACGTCCTTCAAATCTTGACCGCCTGGTTCATCTGTGTGGAGGGACCCCTGACGATGTGCGCCGCAAGGTGGAAGGCGTCAGCTATGACGATTCCCACATCATAAATGCAGTAAACGGCTGTTATGAGGAAACAGGATACACCATTGATCCCCACGGCGCTCTTGCATGGCAGGCTCTGCGTGACAATCTCAGGGCAGGAGAGACCGGCCTGTTGATGGCAACGGCTCATCCGGCAAGATCGCTGACAGCCATGAACGCCATAACAGGCCGTGCCATGGACCTCCCGTTGCAGCTGACGCGTTTCATGAACGGCTCCGATCTGCGCAAGCCGTTGCTCCCGTCGTACAACGCTTTACGTGAATTTATACTCAACAATCTTTGAACTATATAAAAACAAAAAAAATGGCAAACAAACGTCAACTCAAGAAAAATGTCCGTTACACCTGCGGTGACCTCGCTGCTGAGATATTGATAGCCAGCCATGTATACAAGGGCTTTGACCGCAAGGAAGTTGTGCGTATCGTAAGTGAGATAGCATCGCTCCAGGAAGGTACCCTCAAACACATCTCTTTTTCCTTTGACAAAAGTCGCGCGTCATTTGAGAGCGCATCAGCATATAACGCAGCCAAGGCAGCATACTACCGTACGGCCTACAAGAAACTGATGGCCGAGTTCAACGAAAAAGTAGCCGCTATTGTTAAGGATATGAACGCCGCGATGCCGCAGGCAGTCAAAGACGCCAACAAAGGCAACTGAGAGTAATTAACCAACATCTGAAAGAACTCCGTTTGTGCCCGGTCTCGGAAAAAGGCGTGTAAAAATATGAATCTATCAGCACGCCTGTTGGCGATGTTCGGCTGGAAAGCCCACATTACTGTTCCGGACTACGGGAAATGCATAATATGTGTGGCGCCCCACACAAGCAACTGGGATTTCATCATTGGGAAACTGGCATATATGAGCGTTGGCCGTCATGCCGGTTTCCTGATGAAAAAGGCCTGGTTCTTCCCGCCATTGGGATGGCTGTTCAAGGCTATGGGAGGCATTCCCGTTCCGGCGGTACGCGGGACATCGCTTACAGATGCCATTGTGGCGCGTTTTGAGCATAGCACCCGCATGCAGCTGGCCATCACCCCTGAGGGTACCCGCAGCCGTACAGACCGCTGGCGCACAGGCTTTCTGCATATTGCCTATGCCGCGCATCTTCCCATTGTTCTCGGAGTCATTGATTATGCCACAAAAACGGTTACGGTGTCAGTGACTTATGTCCCGACAGGAGACATAGACAGGGATATGCGCGCCATAAAGGATTACTATCTCTCAACAGGCGCCCGTGGTCGTTATCCTGATAAATTCTGTGCAATCTGAACCGGGCAACGCACAAAAAATGAATTTGGCATTGCGTTTACTTATCTGTATCTTTGCAATGCTGTAGCTATATGGCTTATTAGATGGCTTCTTGTTGATATTATAAAGAAAAACGGTGTTATGGAACGAGCTCTGAAAGTAATAGCGCTTCCGTTGGATGTTGCGTGGGCAGACCGCGATGAGAATCTTATCGCTGCCGAAACAATGATGCGCCACATTGGGCGTGGGTGTGATGTGTTTGTTCTCCCGGAACTTTTCACCACGGGATTTGTATCGGATGTCTCGGTGCTTACTGGTATGGCTGACAGCGACACATGCCATCCGGTTCTTGATGCGGTGCGCCATATGGCCGCTACAGTGAATGCTGCAGTGTGTGGCTCATGGGCGTGGCGTGGAGATGACGGCGCTTTCTACAATCGATGTTTCTTTGTTGAGCCTGATGGAGAGACAACTTCCTATGACAAACAGCATCTTTTCGCTCTGAGTGCTGAACGCCGCATCTATACGCCCGGCACACGTCCTGTCCCCGTTGTTCGTTTCCGTGGCTGGAATATTGCCATGGCCATCTGCTATGATGTACGTTTCCCGGAATGTCTGCGGAATTTTCCGGCGCGATATGACCTGATCCTTATACCTGCCAACTGGCCTGATGCACGTCGCTATGCATGGGAGCATCTGCTTATAGCCCGAGCCATAGAGAATCAGGCATATGTTGTCGGTGCAAACCGCAGCGGTCATGATGATTTCGGAACATATGGCGAAACCACCCATATATATGATTATCTTGGCATGGATGTGGGCGTTGTATGCGCAGAAGGACCATGCGCCGGAGCTGTCGAAGCTGTTCTGAGCCTTGATGCGTTGCGCGATGCCCGCAAAGGCTTCCCCGTCCTCGTCCCGTAAAACGTAATAATTTATTCGGGTTTTAATAGGCTCTTAGTGGGATAGGGCGGTCAGGATCTGGGGGAGGAGGGGCGTTGCGCCATCGTTGATTATCTCTGTTACGGGGAAGTTATCAGGGCGTGTGTTTTCGGTTTTCTGAGCATCAATGCGTGCCAGCACTTGCCGTGCGGTGAGGCCGCTGCGTTTCATGACGCGCCGCACCCGTATTTCCCGGGGTGCGGTTATTTCCCAGGCATCATTGACGTGTTGCCACAATCCGCTGCTGTATAATATCGCTGATTCCACAAACAGGCGTTTTCCCGCATTGGCGTTAGCATTGCGCCATTCGGCAAGATCAGCGAATACGGCAGCGTGTATAAGGCTGTTCAACTTGTTTAGAAGGGCTTTGTCGGCAAAAACAGTCCGGCTAACCGCCTGACGGTTGTATGCACCGTCAGGTGTCACAGCATCGGGGCATACGTGTACGCATATCAACTGTTTTAGTTCCTCATTTCTTTCAACAAGGGCAATTGCCCGCGTGTCGCAATCGTAAACGGGGAAGTTCATGGCTGTGAGTATGGCACTGACAACGCTCTTGCCGGCGCCGATGCCCCCGCTTATGGCTGTCAGCCTCGGTGTTGCGAACTGCCGGATCATTGCTGTTCTATGATATACTCAACGCTGTCTTCTGACATATAGAGTTCCAGAAAGTTGCCCTCTGCTTTGGTGAGGTCAACTTTGATGCGGTTGGTAGAGAATGACTTGTCAAGGGTGGCAAAGTCTGCCACGGCTTCAAAATCAGGGCGTGAGTCATCATAGCGGCTCATGGGCAGGGTGTAGTTCACAGTTATCTGCGCCGGTATGACAATCATTTTCATGCCGGTGGGCACGTTGGTGGTCTTCACCGGTACTTTGATTGACCGTGATATCATGGGTTCCACGCTTATTGTCAGCGGTATGCTGTCCGGATAGGCGCGTGTGCCTGCCGGTGTGACGAGGGCAACATTGCGCGTCTCGCTCTGGGCCACGTCGTTGAGAGTGAGCATGGCTGTGGGGACAATGGTGAAGTCATCGGGCAACGGATTGATCGAGTAGACCAGAACGCTGTCAACCGTTGATGACACCGGGTGTGTCAGCGCGCAATTGGGGAGAGTGGTGATGCGTGTGTTTATGCGTATTGGCAGCCGCACTGGCGGACGTGAGGTGTACCACAGGCTGAGTGTGTCCGGACTCATGGCCTGAATCTGGGTGTTCTGCCCGAAAACACGTCGGGCCAGAGCGCGCATCTCTGTTCCGGTAAGGGAAATATGGCCGTTGCGGCAGTAATACCGGTAGTCAATCTTGATGACGGCCTCTTTCCCGACGGAATAAGTGAAGAGTTCGTTTCCGGTGGCGCGCACACTGATGTTTATGCTTTCAGGGATATAGGAGATGAGACGCACCGAGTCAGGAACGTCAGTGATCTCGATGCGTGCGCGGATGTCACGCTGGGTTTCCTCGTTGAGCGCCATCACAATCCAAAGTACGGCGGATATGACAAGGAATATGCAGAATGTCACTGCATCCCTGCCGCGCGGACTGAACAGCAGTGCGCGTCCTTTACGTATGAGTTGCCTGTATGGTATTTTCATGTGGATAATGGCCTTGGAGTTTTTCCAAGGCCATGTGCCGGCTCTGCGATAATGCAGTGTGTGGCGTTATTTTTTGTTGGCAGTGGCGTTCTGTACGTCGGCAACGGCATCCTCGGCCGAGGGATATACAGAGTTCTTGTCCACGCGGATCTTGACGTTGTTGTCAATCTCAATGAGGAAGTATGTGGGACCCACCTCACGGATTTTGCCGTATATTCCGCCGGCGGTGACAACGCTGTTGCCTTTGCCCATGGCATTGCGTTCTTCGCGGAGTTTTTTCTGTTTTTTCTGCTGCGGGCGGATCATGAACAGATAGAAGATGATGATTATTCCACCGAACATCAGGATAGTTGTCCAGATACTGCCTTGTTGGGGCTGTCCGCCGGTTGCGGCTGCGCCTGCAGCGGCACCGTCGAGGAGAATAGATAAGTTAAGCATTATGTTCTGTTTTTATTGAGTGAATATTTTTATTCGGATGTGTGAATGTTTTTGTGTCGTGCGGTCTGTCCGGGGGTTGCCAGGGGATGGTTGCGGGGAGCGGAGTTTTGGTGGCGCGGTTCTTTTTGAGGTATGCGCCGGTCACTTCACAATCGTGCCCTCTGCGCGGAGTTCATTGCAAATACTTGAGAGAACGCCGTTTATGAACTGGCCGCTTTTGGGAGATGAGTAGTTGTTGGCTATCTCGATGAATTCATTCATGGTGACTACGGCCGGGATGTTGGGATAATTGATGATCTCGCTGATGGCCACTGTCAGAATGATTATGTCCATGAATGCCAGTCGTTCGGGATCCCAGTTTCCGGTGTTGATGCATTTGTCGATAAGACTGCGGTATTTGTCACGGTTTTTCACGGCGTCAACAAACAGTTCGGCTCCGAATGTGGCGTCTTCCTCGTCCTTGTAGCGTGGAAAGAGGTCCACCGGTGCGTCGGGTTTCTGCTGTGCCATGCGGATTGTCTTGAGCACGAATGTCCCCATGATGGGGAGGTCATCGTTCCAGTATACACTTTTGTCTTCCAGCGCCTCGGCAAGGTCATCGCCCGGGAAGATGATTGTTCGGAGTATATTGCGCCAGAACTCGCAGTCGGCGTAATAGTCGGTTGCGGGTGCATCCATATACTGGGTGTAGATGGATGATGTGGTGATGGCGTTGAGCAGTGAGTTTATGAGGGTGATATCTGTCTCCCATGAAATGGGATTCTCTTTGAGATATTCCTTGAGCGCCGGAGCTTCTGTGAGTTTGCGTATGAATCCGTTGTCAATGAACCGTGTGTTGGGGTTGCGGTCATCGGCGGTGGCAAGATGTTTCTCTTTGGCTGCCTCCAGACGCCGTTCCTGTTCGCGTGTAAGCTCAATCATGAGCACAAAGATGCTGTGATACAGCTCGTAGGCTTTGTTGAGCGAGTCCTCGAGGGCTTTGAGGGCGTTGAGATAGCCGGCAGATGCACCGTAGTATGAGCGCAATGTGGAGGCAAGGTCTATGATGGCCCGCTTGAATCCCACGCTGCTGTAGCCGGGCAACGCGCGCATGGCGCTGTCCAGTTCTTTGTCACGCGCCAGAATGGTCTCCACAATTGTTGTCCACAGTTCAACCTCATCTGAAAGGCGCGGAGAGCGTTTCTTGCGGTAGTCGGCATAGACGGCTGACTGTGTTATGGCATCGTGGAGATGCTGTGCCAGTGGGCGCAGTGTGTCAATATCAGTGGAGGCGCGGAATATAACCTCACGGACAGAGGGGTCTGCGGCTAGTGCGCGGGCCAGACGGCCGGAGGCAAGTTTTTTGTCGGGGGTGATGGTCTTGCCATGCGCATCGCGTTGGGTGGATACGCCTGAGATCTCAAGGATGAGCAACAGCAGATCCAGATAAACCGCGTATGCGAATCTTTTGTCGTTCGATGTTGTGTCGGGTTGCTGCTCGATGCGGAACTCGGTCTGTGTCAACAGGTACGAATATAGAAGCTGTACTACCTTGATACGTATCAGGATGCGGTTTATCATTTTCTGTATCTTTAATGTCCTATTTCTTGCGTTGCGTTTCTGCCCGGAATATGGCTTGCCGTCTCAGATCCGCTTTGCAAAATTAAGCATTATTTTCCATTCAGGGGTTAATTTCACGGTTTTATTTTTGCCGGTCGGCGCCGTTATCGCCGTTGTTGTCATCTTCTTCGGCCAGAGGGTTGAATCCTTGTGCACGCAGGGGCAGTTCCGTGCCGCCGTCGCGGGCCACAAGGGCGCATCCTTTGTCGGCCTCGGTGATATAGCCTATGACGCGCACGCCTTTCATCTTCTCAACGCGTTCATGGTCGGCAAGAGGCACAGTGAACAGCAGTTCATAATCCTCCCCGCCGTTGAGGGCCGCTGTCACGAGATTCATGTTCAGTTCCTCGGCCATCACCGCTGTCTGGTAGTCAATGGGTATGCGGTCTTCATAGACGCGGCACCCGGTGTGACTGGCCTTGCATATGTGCAGCAGTTCTGATGACAGACCGTCGCTGATGTCTATCATTGAGGTGGGTACTATGTTGTTGTCGGCAAGTTCCTTGACAATGTCACGGCGTGCCTCGGGTTTCAACTGGCGCTCTATGAGGTATTCTTTTCCCGCGAAATCAGGTCTGAAATCTTTCTGTCCTGCCGATGCAACTTTCTCGCGTTCAAGCAACTGTAGGCCCATGTAGGCTGCTCCAAGGTCACCGGACACACAGATCAGGTCCGTGGGGCGCGCTCCTGAGCGTTTCACTATGCGGTCAGCCGGGGCATCGCCCAGACAGGTGATGGAGATGACAAGGCCCTGACGGCTTGCCGTTGTGTCACCGCCCACTATGTCCACGTTGTACTGGCTGCATGCAAGACGTATGCCGGCATAGAGCTCTTCAATATGCTCAACTGTGAAACGTGCCGATATGCCCAGCGAGACTGTTATCTGCCGTGGTGTGCCGTTCATGGCGTATATGTCTGAGAAGTTTACCACGGCGGCTTTGTAGCCTAAGTGCTTCAATGGCACATAGGTCAGGTCAAAGTGCACACCTTCCAGAAGCAGATCTGTCGTTACAAGTGTGTCTGTGTCTTTTTCATAGCGGATTATGGCGGCATCATCGCCGATGCCGCGGATGGTGGAGGCGTGTGCGGGCGTGATGCCGTCTGTGAGCCGGTCAATCAGCCCGAACTCTCCGAGTGTTGAAATTTCGGTCATGAAGGTATGGTGCGTTCCATCTCTGTAAACATGCTCCGGAAAGATAAGATTCCGGAGCATGTGATGGATCTGGTTGTTATAAGGAATTATATTCTGTTGACAAGCTCTTTGACAATGGCGAGCATTGTGGGCTGTGCGTTTTCGGCAGCCTTGGTGACTTCCTCGTGACTGGGAACATCGGTGATTTCCTTGCCGCCGAGGTCAGTGATCACTGACACGCCGAACACTTTCATGTCGCCGTGGCGTGCAACGATAACTTCAGGAACGGTTGACATGCCAACGGCATCACCGCCAATGATGCGGAAGTACTCGTATTCAGCCGGAGTCTCGAATGTGGGGCCTGTTGTGCCCACGTACACACCGTGCATCACGCGGATGCCTTTCTCTGCGGCGATACGGTCAGCTTCGGCAATGAGTTCGCGGCTGTACGGCTCGGTCATGGCCGGGAAGCGCGGGCCGAGTTCCTCAAAGTTCTTTCCGCGGAGGGGATTCTCGGGGAAGAGGTTTATCTGGTCAGTGATGATCATCACATCTCCCACTTTGAATTCCTTGTTCATTCCGCCGGCAGCGTTTGAAACAACAAGTGTCTCTACGCCAAGGGCCTTGAACACACGCACGGGGAAGGTGACGGTCTTCATGTCATATCCTTCATAGTAGTGGAAACGACCCTGCATGGCAATCACGGGTTTCTCGCCGAGTTTGCCGAATATGAGGTTGCCGCTGTGTCCGGCCACGGTTGACACCGGGAAGTTGGGAATCTGTGAGTAGGGGATGACTTTCTTGTCGGTCATGAAATCGGTGAGGTTTCCGAGTCCTGAACCGAGGATGATGGCCACTTTAGGCATGTCGGCTACCTGCGTTTTGAGGTAGTCGGCTGTCTGTTTGATTTTTTCAAGCATTTTAGGTCTGTTTTATATTAGGTGACTTGTTTGTGTTAAACACTGTAATTGCTGATAATGTTGTGCGCGTCTCAGATGTTTCTTTTTATGAGGCGCATGAGAGTCTCGTCAAAGGCTGAGCGCCCGTTGTCGCGGTCAAGGAACTCCACATGCACGGGAAGAAAGAAAATATAGGGTTTCAGTTCATGCGGGAAATATGGGTTGTTGATGAGCCTGACCGCATCTTTTTCTGTGGTGATGATGTAGCGCTGACGTCCTTTCATTGAATTGAAGCGCTCAAGCAGAAGTTCTGTGTCGCGGCGGGTGTATTCATGGTGATCGGGGAATACGTTCACCTTTACTTTCGGGGCAAAGCTTTTCAGGTATCTCACAAAAGGCCGTGGATTGGCTATTCCGGAAACGGCCAGAAGCATATCTGCCTCGGTGAGCGTGTCCAGATCAGGCGCTTTTACGGCACGGTCAGGGAAAACGGGCCGCAGCGTGTCATAGGCAAACCTTGAGAAAAAGCGTGCCTGTGCCGGAATCAGATCCAGATGCTTGTCAAAGAGTGCATACTCGATGGGCTTTATCCCCGGGCGGCATTTTGTGGCTATCACTATGTCGGCGCGGTTGAGTGCGGTGGTGCTTTCACGGAGACGCCCGTACGGCAGCAGATCGTCATTGAAGAGCGGCCGGTCAAACTCTGTGAGTACTATGGAGATGTGCGGTTTGACGGCGCGGTGCTGGAAAGCGTCATCAAGGATGATTACTTCCAGTTTGGGGTTGATCTGGCGCATGCGCTCTATGCCTTCCACGCGGTCCTCACACACGGCTACCATCACCTCGCGGCGGAATTTGTGGTACATCTGGTAGCTTTCATCGCCAAGATCTCGCGGAGTGGAGTGGGGAGTGGCAGCTACAAAGCCTTTGGTGTGGCGTTTGTATCCGCGACTGAGCACGCCGATGTTGTACTCGCGTCTGAGAAGGTTGATGATGTACTCCGTGTGCGGTGTCTTGCCCGTACCGCCTGCGGCTATGTTGCCCACGCATATGACCGGGATGTCGGCCACATACTGTTTTTTTATCTTCCAGTCATACATTTTGTTGCGCACCCATGTGCCTGCCCCGTACATTTTTGACAGGGGTAAAAGCAGAATCTTGGAGGCTGTTGAATGACCGGCCATTGTGGTTTGTTCTATTTATTTTAATTTATTAATGTGTCTATGTGCCTGTAATCAATGTATGGATGCGTTCAATAGAGGGTGATGGTCTCCATCCGTGCCTGCACGGCGCCCATGTCACGCATCTGTTTTATTGTGCGTAAGGCTTTGCGGGCTGTGGTCTCGTCAAGGCCTTCTATGCGGGGCACCGCTGCTGACATTGCCTGCTGCATTTCCGGTGAGCTCTGTGAAGCGCTCATGATTATTTCCTCGAGCGGAGAAAGTTCTATCTGCGGGAATGAGGCGTAGTTGTCAGCGCTCATTTTGAGGGTCTTGGCCATGTCAGCGATTGCCATGTCAATTCCGCCCATTTTGTCAACCAACCCTATGCGGAGCGCCGTGGCACCGTCCCAGACGCGCCCTTCGGCAATGGCGAAGACGCTGTCCTGTGGCATTCCGCGACATTCGGCCACGCGGCTTGTGAAGAGGTCATAGCCACGTTCCACATAGCGCTGCATGGCCTGTTTCTGCTCATCGGTCATCGGTTTTGTGATTGAGGGGAAGTTGGCGTTGGGGCCTGTCGATATGTCGGCGATGTCTATGCCTATGTGTCCGGTCAGGAGGCCCTGTACGCACGGAATCATCCCGAATATGCCTATTGAACCTGTCAGAGTGTTCTCGTCGCAATATATCCTGTCCGCCCCGCATGAGATGTAGTAGCCGCCTGATGCCGCATAATCGCCCATGGATACGTAGAATGGCTTGCCTTTGCTCTTGAAGTATTGCAGTGCTTCCCATATCTGCTCGCTGGCAAATGCACTTCCGCCGCCTGAGTTGACGCGCATCACAAGGCCTTTCACATCATTGTCATCGGCCAGACGGGTGATCTCGCTCACCATCTCGCCGCCTACAATTCCTTCGTTGCCCTGATCAACAATGTCACCCACGGCATAAAGCACTGCGAAATAGCCCTCGTTGGTGAATTCTTCCTTGATTTTCCTCTTGACGGCGGCTATGCGGCTGTGGGGGTCGGAGTCAATATATTCAGATGCGGATACAAGGCGCAGATCATCGCCCGGATCAACCTCAGTGAGCGCACGGAGTTCATCCTCGAACTGGCGGCGGTATTTGGCCTCGTCAACCACCTTGTTGTCAAGGAGTGTCTGCACATCGGCGGTCATCAGCAGGCTGTCGGCCCACATGGACACATCATCGGGCTTCACACCGCGGTTTGCGGCTATGGTCGCTGATATGTTGTTCCAGATGGCATCAATGTATACCCGCGTCTGCAGGCGCGATGCCTCTGACGGCTCTGTGGCAATGAACGGCTCGACAGCGCTTTTGAAACGTCCCACTTTCATCACCTGCACGGTTACGCCCAGACGGTCAAGGAGTGTCTTGAAAAACGGGATGTTTGAGGCTATTCCGTGTATGTCTACCATACCGACGGGGTTCACCACAAGGCGGTCAGCGGCAGAGGCAACGTAATAGTCACCCTGAGTGTAATTGTCTCCGTAGGCGTAGATTTTCTTTCCTGATTTCTTGAAGTCAGCAAGGGCCTCGACCAGTTCCTGACGTGAGGCGTAGCCCATCTGGCTGCCCGCGCAGTCTATGAATATGCAGTCAATGTGCGGGTCATCGGCAGCCAGCCCTATGGCTTCAAGAACCTTGTCAAGTTCTTTGGGCTGATCGCCGTCATTCATGATGGCGTCCTGAATGTCAGGCTTCTGACGATATTCGTTGTAAGTTCCCGAGAGGTCCAGATGCAGGATGGAGTGTTTGTGTACCGGCTTAGGCCCTGCATCGCCCATGATGACGCCGATAAACATTATGAAAAGCACCAGCATGACCCCGGCGGAGATCCAGATGGCGGCCATTGAGCCGATGAAAACGGTCAGTATTTTCTTAAACATCTTTTTGTTGTGATGGGGATGTTTTTGTTGTTTTTGTGTAATTAGCCACAAAATTAACAATTTATATACTTTAAAGCAAATTGTTGCGGAATTTTTTGCCGGATATTGCGCGTATATGGTGAAAAAATGTGTATGCGGGTCCGGGTGCGTTCGCTGAATGAAAAAATGTTGTACCTTTGCAGGCGTGAAAAAGAGGTTGTTTGATAACAAATTTGTCATAGCGTTGCTTATGCTTGCATGCGTATGGGCATGCAGTCCGGTGAAGCATGTCCCTGACGGTGAATATCTGCTTGACAAGGTTGATATACGGGTGCATGCGGACAGTGCTGGCAATGTTGCGGCCAAACCTGAGGACCTTGTGAACTTTCTGCGTCAGCAGCCCAATCACAAAGTGCTTGGTTTTCTGAAACTTCAGCTGGCCACTTACTCGCTGTCAGGCAAGGACACCACGCGTTGGTACAACCGCTGGCTGCGGCGTCTGGGACAGCCTCCGGTCATCTATGACTCGCTGCTCACCGAGCTTTCGGCGCGACAACTGCGTCAGGCTGTTGTGAACCGCGGCTATATGTATGCCGATGTTGAGGTGGACACTGTGATGGATGCCGCCCGCAAGCGTGCTCATGTGACATATGACGTCTATCCGGGTATGCCACACGTCATAGGCGCGTTCAACTATGAGATCGATGATCCGGCCATAGGCCCGCTGGTTGCTGCCGACAGTATGATGCGTGTCATAGGCCCCGGCGATGTATTTAACCGCAACACCCTTGATGCCGAGCGCACCCGCATAGCCCAGATGCTGCGCAATCACGGCTACTATTCATTCAACTCAGACTATATCACATTTGTGGCCGATACGATCCCCGGTTCACATACCGTGGGGCTGACCATGCATGTCCAGACACCGCGCCGCCCTGAGGCGGATTCTACCCGGACGGAGGACATGCAGCATGTTCCTTATTCAGTGCGTGACATATATTTTGTGGTGGGCGACGGAAATGCCAACGCTTATGGGACGGGCTTTGATTTCAGTGGCGCAGACAGTGTGCGCTACAAGGATATAACGGTGCTCTACAGAAATGCCGATCACTATATCAAGCCATCTATCCTTGAGGAGAAATGCCACATCCAGGCCGGAAAACCGTATAATGCCGCCGAGGTGGAGCGGACATATGAAAGCCTCGGGCAGCTTGGAATCCTCAAATTTGTGAATATAGAGATGAAGCCTGTTGCCACCGTTGACGGCAGAGTGTGGATGGACGCCTATATTCTTGTGTCGCGCAACAAAAAACAGAGTATCTCCGTTGAGGTTGAGGGCACCAATTCAGAGGGCGATCTTGGCTTTGGCGTGGGCCTTACCTATCAGCACCGCAACCTTTTCAAGGGCAGTGAGCTTTTCAGCGCGAAGGTGCGCGCAAGCTATGAGAGCCTGAGCGGCAACCTTGAGGGGCTTATCAACGACAAATACACCGAAGTCGGGGCGGAAGTGGGCATAACATTCCCCAAGCTCGAGGCCCCGTTTGTCTCAAAGGCCTATAAACTGCGGTCAAGGGCATCAACAGAGTTCACCGTCTCAGGCAATTATCAGGAACGCCCCGAGTATACCCGTGTCATAGCCGGCGCCGCGTGGAAATACAAATGGACATCACCCTCGGCACGTTATGCCGGTTACAACATACGCCGCACCTTTGACCTGGTTGACATCAATTATGTCTATCTGCCCAATTCCACTATAGACTTCATTGACCAGATAGCGCCCAATAACCCCTTGTTGCGCTACAGCTATGAGGACCATTTCATAATGCGCATGGGCTACAGCTACTACCGCACCAACCGGCGCATTCCCACCGGCAAACAGAATTCATTCACCATCCAGCCCTCGGTGTCCACCCTGCGCCTTTCAGGCGAGATGGCCGGCAACCTGCTCTATGGCATCTCGGCGCTCACCGGTCAGCATAAAAGCGACGGCGCCTATAAGATATTCGGCATACAGTATGCGCAGTATGTGAAAGGCGAGGCTGACTATACCCACGTCGCCAACCTCAGCGCGCGCCATGCCATAGCTTTCCATGCCGGATTCGGTATTGGCTATCCCTACGGGAACTCATCCATGATTCCGTTTGAGAAACGTTTCTATGCCGGCGGCGCCAACAGTGTGCGTGGCTGGGGGGTGCGCACACTCGGCCCCGGATGCTATGAGTCAAAGAACAATGTGCTGAATTTCATAAACCAGTGCGGTGACATTTCCCTCAATCTCAGTCTGGAATACCGCATGCGCCTGTTCTGGGTGTTCGAAGGGGCATTGTTTGTCGACGCGGGCAACATCTGGACCATAAAGAACTACGAGACCCAGCCCGGCGGAGAATTCCGATTCAACAAATTCTATAAACAGATAGCCATGGGCTATGGTGTGGGCCTGCGCATGGATTTCACATATTTCCTGCTGCGTCTGGATCTGGGCATGAAAGCACATGACCCGGCCATGAATGCCGAACCGTGGCCGCTGATACATCCGCGTTGGAGTCGCGATTCCAACTTCCATTTCGCCGTGGGCTATCCATTCTGACAAACACCCTCTACAACTGCCAATCATATGAAAAAGCTTGTTATATTTGACCTTGACGGCACACTGCTCAACACCATCGAGGATCTGGGGACGGCCACCAATCATGCGCTGTCCACGCTGGGATATCCCACTCACAGCATTCCTTCCTATTGCAATATGGTTGGAAACGGAGTGACACGCCTGCTTGAACGCGCCCTGCCTGAGGAAGCACGCACAATCAGGATAGTTGAGGCCATGCGCACACATTTCCGCGAGTATTATGATGCACATCTCCATGACACCACTACGGTTTATCCGGGCATTGTGGAACTGCTTGACGAGCTGACAGAGCGAAAAATAGCCATAGCCGTGGCCTCAAACAAATACGATGCGGCCACACAGCGCCTTGTGCAGCATTTCTTTGGCGCCTATCAATGGGCGGCGGTATTCGGACATCTTGACGGAGTGCCGGTAAAGCCTGATCCCTCTGTGGTGTTCGAGGTGCTTGCCGAGTTTCCTACGCCAAAGGAACAAGTGCTTTATGTGGGTGACTCAGGTGTGGACATTGAGACGGCGCGCCGTGCCTGTGTGGAGAATTGCGGCGTCACATGGGGATTCCGGACCCGTGAGGAACTTGTTGACGCCTATGCCGACCATATTGCTGTCAATCCCGATGACATTCTCTCGCTTGTTTAATATTCTCTAAGGGGGTATGGTATTTAGAGAACGTTGACAATTGTTATTACACATCCTCTTAAACGTTCCCAAGATAAAAGGCCGCTAAAAATCAGACACGCCGGAAAATTCATTGAAATTTTCCGGCTGATTATTTCATGGATAACATATTAATTTGTAACTTTGTGGGCGAAAAACATGGGCACTGCCTCGTGAAGGTAAAAACTCATCACACCGGGTGCATAAATTCATCGGCCACATTCCCGCAAAAGCAATGAAATGACTTACGGACAGATCTCCACAGATGTATGCGCACGGCCATAGACAATAAAAAATAGAGTTAACTTCCAAATATCCACCAATCATCTAATTTTTATGAAGAAATTTTTACTTTCACTGGCTACGGTAGCCCTCGGCTTCGGGTTTGCTCAGGCCGCTGAGACCACCGATGTCATCAATCAGGCGGCCACCGGCATATCCGGTACCACCTACAAGTCT
>JAUNPQ010000040.1:0-15113 GCA_030536615.1 Bacteroidales bacterium
ATGTTTCTGGTATTGTTTGCCTGCGGCAGCGCTGTCCTTGCCGGGCCAAGCATATCCACTTTAGGTATTGGCCTGTGCTTCGGGCTTGTTCTTGTATGTCTGTGCTACTGCATAGGCAACATATCCGGATGCCATGTCAATCCGGCTGTATCAATAGGAATGCTCCTTGCCGGACGCATGAGCGCCCGTGACTGCTTCTGGTACATCATCTTCCAGCTGGCAGGTGCAACAGTGGGAGCAGGATTCCTCTACTGGTTCACTGAAAGCGCGGCGACATTCAACTTCGGAGGTATTACCGGTGATTGCAGTCTGGCCACCAACGTACTGCAACCTGGCGCAACAGTCCCGATGGCGCTTATGATGGAAGCCTTGTTCACATTCTTCTTTGTCCTTGTTGTTCTTGGCGTCACTGACAGCAAACGCGGATTCGGAAATTTCGCCGGCATTGCCATTGGTCTGGCCCTCGGACTGGTGAATATTGTCGGAATTCCTGTGGACAATTGCTCGGTAAACCCGGCACGAAGTTTTGGACCGGCAGTATTCAGCCCGCAGGCATGGCCTGACTACTGGATTATGGTTGTCGGACCTGTGATCGGAGCCGTAATTGCCGTGCTCTGCTGGAAAGCCATCTCAGGATATCGGGCAAAGAGGTCAATTGAATGATAACATATTGAAAATCCAAGAAGGAGCCTTCATCACAAAGCAAATAGCAGATGAAGGCTCCTATATTTTTGTACCTGATAAAAAACTGTTGTTTTTCTCAATGCGCGCAAAAAAACATCGCTTTATGCATTATTTACCATAATTAATTGCTAATTTTGTAGAATCAGCAGACAACTATGAATGAACAGGCTCTGACACAACTATACCTCAAGGACACGGCATTTCAGAACTTGATGCAATGCCGCATTTTCAATGTCCTGCTTATAGCATCGCCTTATGACGCTTTCATGATGGAAGAGGACGGACGTGTTGAAGAGCAACTATACTTTGAATATGTCTCGCTGAATCTCAGTTCACCGCCACGTGTAACCAGAGTGAGCGATCTGGACAGCGCCTTAAATGCTCTTGAGAGCAAGCACTACGATCTGATCATCACCATGCCGGGAGTGGATATCGCCGAATGTTTTTCGGCCGCAAGAGAGATAAAACATCGTTTCCCGGAAATTCCCATCGTTGTTCTGACTCCATTCTCCCGCGAGGTTTCCAGACGTCTTGAGCGTGAAGACATGTCATGCATCGACTATGTGTTCAGCTGGCTTGGGAATGTTGATCTGCTGCTTGCAATCATAAAACTTCTTGAGGACAAGATGAATGCCGACCGCGACATTGACGAGACAGGAATACAGATGATACTTGTTGTCGAAGACTCGGTACGGTTCTATTCCTCAGTGCTGCCCCATATTTACAAGTTCTTGCTCAAACAGTCACTGCTTTTCTCAACCGAGGCTCTCAACGAACATGAACAGATGCTCCGCATGCGCGGACGCCCCAAGGTGATGCTTGCGCGCGATTACGAAGAGGCCAAATCGCTCTACGACAAATTTGGCAAACATATTCTCGGTGTGATAACGGATGTTTCATTCAAGCGCAATGGAGACAAAGATCCTGAGGCAGGGCTGAAATTTGCACGATATGTAAAGGAATGCGATCCTTACATGCCCATAATCGTGGAGTCATCCGAGACTGACAATGCCGACAAGGTAAAAGATTTTGGCGGAACATTCATTGACAAGAACTCCAAAAAACTTCCAATTGACCTGGGCGAAGCCATAATGAACAACTTCGGATTCGGGGATTTTGTCATAAAAGATCCGGCAACGGGAGCTATCCGCATGCGTATCGGATCACTCAAAGACCTCCAGAAAAGGGTGTTCGACATCCCTGCTGAATCCTTGTATTACCATGCGTCGCACAACGACATATCGCGCTGGTTCTACTCACGCGCACTATTCCCGATTGCGGAAGTGATGAAACAGCACCGTTTTGCAAGCATAGACGAGGCACCGGCCGTGAAACAGCTCATATTTGACCTCATTGTCAAATACCGGCGCATGAAAAACCGCGGAGTTGTGGCTGTTTTCCAGAAGGACCGTTTTGACCATTATTCAAATTTCGCACGAATTGGTCAGGGCTCGCTTGGAGGCAAAGGCCGCGGACTGGCATTTGTGGACTCTATCATCAAGAAGAATCCCATATGTGACAATTTTGAGGGCGTACAGATCAGCATTCCACGCAGTGTGGTGCTGTGCACGGACATATTTGATGAGTTCATGGCAGGGAACAATCTTTATGCGATAGCACTCAGTGACGCCCCTGACGATGAGATACTCCGTCATTTTCTGGATGCCGCTCTGCCCGTAAAAGTGGTTGAAGATCTCTATGCCCTGTTCGATGTGATTGACAGGCCTCTTGCCGTAAGAAGCTCAAGTCTGCTCGAAGACTCACATTACCAGCCCTTTGCCGGGATATATGCAACATACATGATTCCGCGCCACTCTGACCGTGACAAAATGTTCGCCATGCTCAGTGATGCAATAAAAGGCGTCTATGCATCTGTATTCTATGCTGATTCAAAAGCATATATGAACGCCACCAGAAACGTGATAGACCAGGAAAAGATGGCCATAATCATACAGGAGGTCATTGGCGAACCGCATGGCAACGATGTGTTCTTCCCCTCATTTTCTGGTGTAGGCCGTTCGTTGAACTACTATCCGTTGGGCGGCGAACTGGCAACGGATGGAGTGGCACAGGTCGCTGTCGGTCTGGGAAAATACATTGTTGACGGAGGAATGGCCCTGCGCTTCTGTCCGCGCCATCCGGCCAATGTGTTGCAGACGTCAACACTTGATCTTGCATTGCGCGACACACAGACCAGACTATGCGCATTGAGTTGCAAGCCGTTTGACAATGATTTCAGTATCAATGACGGATTCAATATTGTTGAACGCAGCATACAGGATTTTGCAGGAAAACGGGTACTGGACTACATGGTGTCAACTTATGATGCGGCAAATGACATGCTTGTGGACAACAATGTGGGGCGCGGACGCCGCATTGTGACATTCACAAACATTCTGCGTGATGGAGTTTTCCCACTGGCTCCGGCTGTTGACTTCATGCTCACTACCGGACAGAAAGCCATGCGCAGACCGGTTGAGATTGAGTTTGCCGGAGAAATTGAAAACACTCCCGGCAGCACAAACAAATCCAAAGGACGCATATACTGGCTACAGATACGCCCCATAATAGACCGCAAGGACATGGTTGAGAACAGCATGCTCAATGCAGCGGCCAATCAGGTGATTGTGCGCAGTGACCGCGCACTGGGACATGGAACGATTGATGCCATACAACACATTGTCTATGTCCGCACAGAAAACTTCAATTCACTCAACAACCCGAAGATTGCAGCAGAGATAGCGTCCATAAACAAGAACTTCATACAGGAGGACAAGAATTATATTCTAATCGGTCCGGGCCGTTGGGGGAGCAGTGACAATGCCTTGGGCATACCCGTGAAATGGCCGGAAATCTCGCAGGCAAGGATCATAGTTGAAGCATCACTGACCAACTATCGTACCGAACCAAGTCAAGGCACTCATTTCTTTCAGAATCTCACATCTTTCGGAGTTGGCTATTTCACAGTCAACCCTGATGACAAAGGCTGCGAATATGACACATCCTATCTTGACGGCATGGAGGCTGAATATGAGACTGAGCATGTCCGCGTGATCCGCTTCCGGACACCGTTGCGAATAGGCATAGACGGCAAAGCCGGCATAGGCGTTATTCTTAAACCCGATGCTGACATAATTAACGAAACAGATAAAAATCAATAACATATGGCTTTTTTCAAAAAAATCAAATACGCGCTTGGACTTAACGCCGAAGAAGATGACGATGCCATAATTGCCGATGATCCGGACATCAATGAAAATGTCATCGGACGTCAGTATACAGAAATATCCGGCCCCGGCCAAAGCAAAACCGCTGAAAGCGTGTCCCTATCTCCCGACGCAGCCATGCAACAGCGCATATTCACGCATGTTGTTGAGATATTCAATGCTTCCTTACCTGATTTTATCAGCAAAAGTGTAAACCCTGAAGCTCAGCGCAAATACTTGTTTGATGCACTGGATGCCGATATAAAAGACTATATCGGCAGCATGTCAGACAATGCACGCAAAAAATGCAGTGAGGAATGGACACGCGACCGTCAGAAACTTCAGGACAAAGTCAATGAACTGGAAAGCCGCGCACGTGACATAGAGAACAGACGCAACGAACTGACACAAAAACAACTCAGCGCCGAGCGCCAGCGCCGCGCCCTCACCGACCGCGTGCATGACCTTGAAAAACAGATTCTGACACTTGAGGCCGAACGCGAACAGTATCAGCTTGAGAGCAAAAGCCTCCTCAACAAACTCAAGGTGGCCAATGTGCATGAGACCGAGAACGAACAACTTCAGGAGGAAGTTGTCAGACTTCAGAATGAATTGAAGACAATGCGATACGAAGCTGCAAATGCGCAAGGCGTATCAAGTGAGTCTGCAGCGGACGCAAAACCGGACCCGGCTATGATACAGGAACTTGCCGACACTAAATCACAGCTGACCGAAACATCACATACACTTGAAACCACCAAACAACAGCTTGCCGACAAGCTCATTATTATCCAGAATCAGGAAAAGGAAATAGCCGCTCTCAAAAAACAACTTGAGGAAGACTCAATAGACCCGGCAGTGCTCCTTGAACTGGAAGAGAAAATGAAGCAGTTTGAAGATATACGTCAACAGAAAGATAACCGTATATCAGAACTGATGAAGCGCGAAAAACAGCTTAACGATGAAGTACTTCGCTTGAAAAAAGCGATGGATGAAGACAGCGATACCCCGGAAAATACACCGGCACCTCCCATGCCCAAAAAACAGGAGGCACGTCCCATAGATGACATTCTCTCTGATACAGACTGGCTTGTCTCCCCCTCCTCGCTAAAAAGTCCGCGCCAAAACCGCGAAACACACAAAGAGCGCAAAAAAGACACCGGATCAAATTCAGGTCAGATGTCACTATTCTAAAAGGGTGTTTAAAAATAAATGTTAACACCCCCCCCAAAAAAATATACAACATGAAAAGAAAAGCGAAACACCTGTTCATATACACCATAGCCTCTCTTTGCTGCACCACTGCGTACGGATCACTTCCCGGATCAAAGACAGCAGAGGAAATAGCTCCGTATGTTTATCCGCAGAACGTCACGGAACGGCCCTCGCAATTCTCTTATATACCTGGCGGCAAAGAATATGCAATGATATCCAATGATGGAAAAGCCATAACAACATTTGACATAAAAACAGGTGCTGAGACAGGCATACTGGTTGACCTCACCCGTACACGCGAACTGCAGATACCATCAATGGAAGGATTCATTGTCAGTCCCAATGCATCAAAAGTGATAATATACCGCAATGTCCAGTCGGTTTATCGCCGGTCATACACCGCTGAATATTATGTATATGACATAAAATCACGTATACTTGACCGATTAAGTCCGGAATTTGACCGCGTCAGTTGTCCGCTTTTTTCGCCCGACAGCCGTATAATAGCCTTTGTGGCGAACAATGACATTTACCTGAAAAAACTTGACTACAACAATCAGGTACGGGTGACAACAGACGGAGCTTACGGCAAAATAATAAACGGTGCGACAGACTGGACCTATGAGGAGGAATTTTCAACAACATCACTGATGGCATGGGCTCCGGACGCATTGACATTATGCTATGTGAAAACAAATGAAAGCAACGTACAGACATACACGTTGCCGATATATGAGGGTGTATGTGACCCCCAGACCCGTTACGCTAAATACCCGGGTATAATGTCATATAAATATCCTGTGGCAGGCACAGACAATTCCACGGTAAGCCTCCACAGCTATGACATTGAGACACGCAAAACAAAGGAACTGCCTTTGCCTGACTCCAACATTGAATATATTCCACGTCTTGATTTCGGCCCACAGCCGGCGCAGCTGATGGTCTCCACTCTCAACCGTGATCAGAACAGATATGAACTGTATTGCGTCAATCCGCAGAGCACAGTGGCAAAAAGCATTATCACTGAGAAAAGTCAGGCATGGATATGCCCGGAGACCTACAGCGATATGTCCTTCCAGAAAGATGGAATTGTGATGATGTCAAACCGCAGCGGCTACATGCACTTGTACAAATATAGCTATTCAGGCGCATTGATCAAGACATTGACCTCAGGTGATTATGACGTGACTGATTACTACGGATGTGACATTTCCGGACATCATTTCTATCAGGCAGCGCTCCCCACTCCACTGCAACGCACCGTATACCGGACAGATGACAAAAAGGGTAGCACAGCCATTTCAACAACACAGGGTACATCATCGGCCATTTTCTCTCCTGACAATGCTTATGCAGTGATGACATACAGTGATCCCTCCACTCCGCCAAGACACACTCTATGCAATTCACTGGGAAAAGAACTCCGTGTCCTTGTTGACAATGCCCGCATGGCAACCGCAGCAAAAAAAATCATTCTTCCAAAGGAATTTATCACTATACCCTCTGACGGCAATACGCTCAATGCCTTCATCATCAAACCGTCTGATTTCAATCCTGCAAAAAAATACCCGGTTGTGATGACACAATACAGCGGGCCGGCCTCACAGAGCGTGCTTGACCGCTGGGAACTGGACTGGATGTATTACTTTGCCCGGCAGGGATTTATAATTGTATGTGTGGACGGACGCGGCACCGGAGGCCGCGGCAATGAGTTTATGTACAGCGTATACAAAGATCTGGGGCATTATGAGACAATTGACCAGATCAATGCCGCCAGATATATCGGCACACTGCCGGGTGTGGACGCCACACGAATAGGCATCTGCGGCTGGAGTTATGGCGGATATGAAGCACTTATGTGCGCCACTGCCGACTCAAGCCCGTTCAAAGCTACTGTTGCAATCGCTCCCGTGACTGACTGGCGATATTATGATACAGTGTATTCCGAACGGTTCATGCTCACACCACAACAGAATGAGACCGGTTATGATTCATCGTCTCCACTCAATAGGGCAGCCAATCTGTCATCGGAACTGCTCATCATGTATGGAACATCAGATGACAATGTACACCCGGCAAACTCACTGCAGTTTGTCAGCAAACTTCAGAATGAGGGTGGCATGTGTGACATGTTCATATTCCCCAACATGAACCACTCAATCTACGGATGCAACTCCCGCGCGATGATTTATGGTAAAATGTTTGATTTCTTCAAAAAGAACTTATAATCCACTGAGATGAGCGATATCAGGAATCTGTCAGCACGCATAAAAGGAGTACATGGCATGTGGTCTGAATGGGCTGTATGTTTCGGATCACTGACTCTATGCGTGGTGCTGTCATACATCATCCCCAAAATGCTGCTGCCCGGAGTGGTGCTGATCATTGCATGGCGTGTGGCAGCATATTCAAACAATCCGCGCCGCCGTGACTATCTGCGTTGTGTCAACATATCGCAGGCCACTGTCCGGGCATTGATACTGACGGCATTCATCATGGTTGCGGCCCTTGTCTACAACCGTGTCATGATTTATCATGGCAATGCAGATGAATTCTACAACCCTGAAATTCCATATATAACTTCACTGATACTTTTTCCGTCGACAACCTTATTCGCTGCGATTGACACATTGAAAGGCTACGGTCCCCATCCCTGCCGAAGTTGCCGCCTGATAATGGGAATCTCACAGGAGAACAACATACTCAGCGCTCTGTTCATACCATATGCACGAGGGCAAAAAAAGCTCATGCTGTGGCTGTCCGTTTCCTTAAGCGTTATAGATTGGGTTTATTATTTCGCCCTGTACAAAAACGATGCATTCAACAGCTCAGACAAATATTTCTTTCTGGCTGTGCCGGTAATCGTGTATATACTCTCCCTATTCTATCTTGGCTCACAATATAAAGGACTTGAAATACGCCTGCGGGAGGCATGTGTCAGACTCGGCTCCGCGACCGGGAAATGCACCCGACTCCGTTTTCTTGTGATTCATGATGACAGGCTCCTGGTTTCCGCCCGACAGAGCGACAGCAATCAAATTCTGATGTATCTTGACACTCCGGCCATAACTGTTATTCCTTTCACTGAAGATGTTTCAGACGAGACAGCCCGTGATAAATTCACCGAATATTCCGGTTCAGACTGTTTCACACTGAAACCATTGTACAGCAACATGACTGCCGACAACATCAGCAATGTTTTTCACTATGCCGCCATACTTGGTTGCGAGAATGACAATACAATCCCTGAAAAACTGCGTGCCGAGGGCAATGAGTGGATGTCTATAGGCGATATTGACAGGGCAATGAAATCGGGAATACTGTCCGCCGACCTCTCTGCCGAAATATACCGCATCTTCACCATCACAATGGCATGGAAGACATATGACCGCGATGGATTGCGCAAATATCCCATCAAGAATTACCACCCCACATTCCGTCTTCGCGACCTCAAGGACTGGGACGTTGACTACAACGACATGCACTGGATGGATGTTTCCACATTAAATCAGGACAAGCCGTTCTTCAAAATCAAAAGAATGTTTCGCCGGCTAAGCAGCCGTTCATCATGACACCTGTGGTAAAAAACAGACTTCTGATTGTTACCGGGCCGACTGCTACCGGCAAAACACGTCGCGGTGTGCTCATCGCACAGTCTTTTGGCGGTGAGATTGTAAGTGCGGATTCACGTCAGGTGTACCGTGGCATGGACATAGGAACCGGCAAAGATCTTGACGAGTATGGCTCCACTCCCTATCATATGATAGACATTGTGCCTGCCGGATACAAATATAATCTTTATGAGTATCTCCGCGACGCAAAGAACGCCATATCCGCCATACGCGAAAAGGGTAAAATGCCTATAGTTGTCGGCGGCACCGGTCTCTATGTGGAAAGTCTGGCAAAAGGCATTGTTCTTCCTGAAGTTCCGGAAAACAAATCGCTGCGTGAGAGTCTTGCCGGAAAAAGTCTGGACGAGCTGACAGAAATATTAGCATCAATGAAAAGGCTCCATAACACAACAGACATCGACACGTCAAAACGGGCAATACGGGCCATAGAGATTGAAAAATTCTATAAGACACACCCTGAAGCGGCAATGGCTGCCAGAGCGGAGCAGAGCGCCACTGTTGAGCCATTGATCATACTTGTTGATATCGACAGGGAGGCCCGGCGTCAACGCATTTCACAAAGACTGAAGACCCGATTGGACAATGGAATGGTGGAAGAGGTAAAAGCGCTCCTACAAAACGGAATAGCGCCTGATGATCTGATATATTATGGTCTTGAATACAAATACATAACGCTGTATCTTATCGGCGAGATCACATATGAACAGATGGTCAGCGGGCTGGAGACAGCCATTCACCGTTTTGCCAAGCGCCAGATGACATGGTTCCGCGGAATGGAACGGCGCGGATTCCAACTCCACCCACTGCCTTATGACATGCCCGATGACGAATTTATAGGCCAAGTAAAAGCCTTAATGAGCTAACATACTCAAAAAAAATGAGTTTAAGGCGTCAAATACTGATAATGCTTACGATATGTATCGGCATGATGGCCGCAAATGCCAAAAGTGTATGGACTGACAGCGTGCTGTGTGTTGCAGGGAAAGACGTGTGCGATGCCGACATACATGTTCTATGTAAAGCCCCGGCATGGAATCTGAAGTGGGATGTCATTGATGATGCGAACTTTTCAATGCTGCGCATAAAACGCTGCTCTGCTGATTTCAATGATGAGATATACGATAATATATCTGAGCTCACACTCATAAGAACGTCTCATGGACACGAGGAGATTCTTGGGAAAGAGAAAGTCCCGCACAAGACACTTATGTTAGGAGTGAGAGTCATCAAGACTGACAACAACGTCATTATACGCGGCGGCGATGGCAGAAACATGTTCAACAATTGTCGCAGACTGACATTCATGGCCACAGAAGGAAGCGAATGTTCCATTCACATTCCGGGGAAGCACCCGTTTAAAATAATACGCAGACGTCTATGGCAGCGTGTGCCCGGAACAATCATACCATTCAACACCATTGATAGTCTCAACAACTATCTTGCAACATCAAATGACACAATTGAAGGGATATGGGAATATATGGATCGGGATATGCCGGAACTTGGTGTAACTCTGGGCGGATTCTACCGGATAGCTACAGTGAAAACCGGAGACCACTATACAATTGCACTTATCAATAACGCCAAAGCATACGCCGATATATGGAAACCCATGCAGACAAAAGGACGGCTTTTACCTACAATCTTTAAAAATCATTTTGATCTTGAATGGATTACATCCAATCGGAAGGATACCATCAGTCAGGAGACATATGCCTTTATTGACGAGAACAACGCCGTGCTCACCCTTAAATTCCCTCTGCTGAATACACAAATACGCTTCCGGCGATGCATCATGGATAAGAACGCTCCGAAATAGCGTCCGTCTCAACATTATATGTAATGAGATTGTCAACCATCCCGAGGGTATACATGCGTGGCGAACGTTCAACAAACATCACATCGCCAAGCCGTTCAGTTTCCTGAATATACGAATACAGCGCCGGGGGCAACTGATCATAGAGAAAAACCTGCGACAACCTCTCTCCATAGCCATTGACCGATTCCCATTCATACGAGCTGTTGAAAGTGATTCCGCCGCTGTTTTTCAGCCGCACAACATAATTCGATGCCGTATGATCATATGATTCCACTGCTGTATTCGGATAATACTTGGCTATGAAATTGCGTATCGGCGCAGGCAGGTCATTATATAATCCGTCATTATCCGAGCATGACGTGCATATGCACAATATGCAAACAAGTATAAATGAACAGAGATGAAACTTTTTCATGTGTATATATGATTTATAATGTGTCTTTTTATATTCTTTAACAATAAAACATATAAGAATGTTCACATATTGAATTTTATGATTTTTAACTTTTAAGAAGTAAAATTTTATTTTACATGCTACTTTTTTATTGCTGTTCTTTGAAGAAAAATTACTAATTTTGCAGCAAATTTTTTCAAAACGATGAAAGAACAAGTGACTTACCAAGGGATGACATTCATTCCCTATATCTCACAAGAGCGCATCAACTCCCGCATAACCGAGTTGGGCAAACAAATAACGCGTGAATACGCAGGCAAAATGCCCCTGTTCATCTGTGTGCTGAACGGGGCATTTCCTTTTGCGAGCGATTTATTCAGACAGTTTGACAGCGACGGTGAAATAGAATTTATTCGTCTTAAAAGTTATCAGGGAACAGGCTCTACCGGCGTTGTCAAAGAAATACTTGGGCTGAACGCGGACATCAAAGACCGTGACATCATCATTGTTGAGGATATTGTTGACACAGGAAGAACAATAGAAAAACTCATAAACGACCTCAGCAAGAACGGACCCAGAAGCATACGTGTCGCTACACTTCTTTTCAAACCCGAAGCATTGGAAGTAGACCTGAAACCTGACTATATAGGATTCAGCATTCCCAAAAAGTTTATCATAGGCTTCGGTCTTGATCTTGACGAGGTTGCACGCAATCTCAATGACATCTACGTTCTCAAGGAAGACTGAACCGACACATTCCGCAGCGTCATCGTTAATCCCGGAATGAGAATTCCGGATAAAGATGACGGTGCGCAAGTATGAGCCAACTGTCCTAAGTCACAATTTCATCATCCATATCAACATAATAAACTCACTGTCAAAATGTTGAATTTAGTCATATTCGGAGCTCCCGGCAGTGGCAAAGGCACTCAGAGCGAGCACCTGACAAACCGATATGGACTGTTCCACATCTCTACCGGAGAGGTTTTGCGTGACCATATCTCACGCGGCACTGAACTCGGAAAGATTGCTGACAGTTACATTTCAAAAGGAAATCTGATTCCTGACGAGCTAATGCTCAAGGTTCTTGAAAAAACACTTGATGAAAATCCGGAGGCCACCGCCAACGGAGTCATATTTGACGGCTTTCCTCGCACCATTCCACAAGCCGAGGCATTGGGCGAGATGATGAAACGGCGCGGTACAAGAATCCACTCGGTGGTTGGGCTTGAAGTCCCTGAGGAAGAACTCATAAAACGCCTTATACACCGCGGAAAAGAGTCCGGAAGAGCCGATGACAATCCTGACACCATAAAAACGCGTCTGGATGTATACCACCAGCAGACCGCCCCTCTACGTAAATATTATACTGACAGAAACACCTATCATGCAGTTGAGGGGAGTGGCGATGTAGCAAAGATTTTCAACGATATAAGCAAGCATATCGATACACTTGACCATGCAGACTAAGAGGCTGCTTGAAAAATAAAAGAACAACATGCCTCATCCTCCTCTCCTCGAGATATACAGCCGCTCATTCCGTGACAATTTCCAAGATCCGTGTCTTACCGAATATACCACCGGAAAGACAATAACCTATGGCGAATTCTCAAAGAAGATAGCGCGGCTGCACCTGCTTTTTGAAAAAACAGGTATAAAGCCCGGCGACAAAGTGGCACTGCTTGGAAAGAACACCACCAACTGGGTTGTGGTGTTCATGGCCACAATAACATATGGCGCAGTCATTGTTCCCATTCTCAACGATTTCAATCCCCATGACTGTGCCCATATCATCAATCACAGCGGATCAGTGATCCTGTTCATAAGCGACAGCAACTGGGAGTCCCTTGACTTCAGTTCAGTGCCTGATGTCTATGGTGCCATTTCCCTTGATACCATGAAAGTGGTGGCAGACAGAAAGAACAACTCCATAACAGATAATCTGCGCAAACTTCCACAACGCTTCCGGCGTCGTTATCCACACGGATTCAGGCCGGATGACATTACATATGAAGAGCGTGATCCTGAAAACATCGCCCTGATCAACTATACATCAGGGACAACCGGATTTTCAAAAGGAGTAATGCTCAGTCTCAGGGCATTATGGGGGAATGTGTCTTTCGGAATTGATTCCAGGCTGCATTACAAAGGCTCACGGGCGCTCTCGTTCCTGCCGCTTGCGCATGCCTACGGCTGCGCCTTTGACATGCTTGTCCCGCTGGCCGTGGGAACACACATCACATTGCTTGGACGTACGCCCACACCTATGATACTCATGAGGGCTCTGGCAGAAGTCAAACCGTCACTGATAATATGTGTGCCGCTGATACTTGAGAAGATATATAAGAAAATGATAGTGCCGGCCATATCATCCACCTCCATGCGGTGGGCACTGGCCATACCTTTTCTGGACAGGGCTGTCTTTCCTCGCATACGCAACAGACTAATCCAGGCTTTTGGCGGCGAATTTGAGGAGGTGATCGTAGGCGGAGCGCCTCTCAACTCAGAGGTTGAGAATTTCTTGCATAAAATCCATTTTCCATTCACTGTGGGATATGGGATGACCGAGTGCGGACCATTGATAAGCTACACTCCATGGCGGCAATTCATACCCGGATCATCCGGCCACATTCTTGATGGATACATGGAGGCACGCATCCTTTCAGAACGGGAAGACCAACCCGGGGAAATCCTGGTGCGCGGCACAAATGAAATGAGTGGCTATTACCGCAAATCTGATATCACAGCCGCGACTATCGATGAGGACGGTTGGCTGCATACCGGCGATATGGGTACGTTAGGTGGCGATGACGGGAAAACGCTTTTTATCCGCGGCCGTTACAAGACAATGATACTCAGTGCTACCGGGCAGAACATATATCCGGAAGAGATAGAGTCAAAACTCAACAATATGCCGTACGTGATGGAGAGTCTTGTGGTGGAGCGGAACGGCAAACTGATAGCGTTGGTTTTTCCGGACAGCGAGGCCACCGACAAAGATGGCATTGATGACTCCCAGATGCCGCAGATCATGGAAAACATCCGCCATGACCTGAATCAGCTAATCGCCCCTTATGAACAGGTTTCAGCCATTCAGCTTGTGCCGGATGAATTCCAGAAAACGCCTAAACGTTCAATCAAACGTTTTTTATATCAGTAATTTCTCAGAACACAACACCTACCATCTCGCCTCCGTAGGGATCTTTCATTTTTACACGCATTGAGACGCCAAGAGCCTTGCATTGGCTTATGACATCTCCGCCATCACCGCTCATACCTTCTTTGATACCTCCAATAAAGTTTGATTCAAAATCCCTTTTTTCCGCCGGCGTCATACTTGCGAATTTAACATTGAGTGCGAAAGTAATTGTCATTGTTATGGCCCCTCCTTTATGCGCGATAGAGAAATCCTTGATGTTCTCATCTGAAAGAATCTCCTTTTTAAATTCAGGGGTGTTCATAGCATCAACCATCGCTCCGGCAACCATTGAAGCAGCATCGTTGTCAGTTTGCGCAGAGGTAGCGGAATAAGCCTGAGGTGCAAAATCAAAAGACATTCCCACAGCGAGAATCAGACAGAATACAAGACTTTTAAGTTTCATGATCAGTAATTTATGATTTGTGAATAATGATCTAATTATGCACAAAGATACAGATAAGCGAGCGCAATACCAAATATATTTAAGTACACTTCCGGAAATTACGTAATAAACTGCCCTTAAGGTGCAGAATATGGCTGTATAAGTTCTGATCTACCCAAAATAAAGATCTGTATCTTTTGGAATGTCTTGGAACATAAGTTTGCTATTATATTCAATCAATTTCCTCATGAAAGGCACAGATGGACAACAAATAGCCGATGGGCGATCAGCAAATGATCAATGAACGCTCTATCCTCGTCTGTCGTTATTGGCCTTATCTCCTTTCTTACATATAAAGAATAAGAAAGAACCCGGAACGGATTCTTCCTCATCTTGCGCATACAAACTGTTACTTGATATTATCATTACAATTAACATAAGTACGCGTTGCTTTCATCTTTTCCGATAACTGCGACGATGTTTTAAACGCTTAGTCATCTGTTGTTCCAGTTCGTAGACCCTCTCAATCTGTTTGGCTGTAAGAAACTTGCTGTATTCTGCATAGTAATTCCTGCGTATATC
>JAUNPQ010000040.1:15123-22409 GCA_030536615.1 Bacteroidales bacterium
ATGATCAAAGCGGCTTTGAATTACACTGTCAGTCTGTGACTCCGTCATTGATCTCTTCCGACGTCTGTCTCGTCGTGGCCCCAACGCCCAGATTTCTTGCTGGCATTTGAGATATGTGGCAATAAATTTATCACTTATTTCCTCTGGAAAGGCGAGTTCTTCCGCAATATGTTTCGCTTGTTTCTCAGCAAGTTGTTCACGGGAGAGGCGTTCACCGCCCCTGCGGTGTTGCGCGGATGTCGTAACTGCGAAAGCGAACAAAGCCGTCACCAACATCATAATTCTGATTAAATTTTTCATCTGAATGTCATTATTCGTTTATAAAAATATCATCTTGGTAAATTTCAAGCAAATATGCCTGGTCTGCATCCGTCAGATTGTCAAAAGCCTGTGCAACCTCAGCAAAATCAGTTCTTTGCAGGAGAGTGTCATCAGAATTCCCGACAATGAAAATCAATACCAATATCGCTGCAACGGCCACACTGCCGTATGTGACTTTCAGGATATTACACTTTTTATGTCGCGCACACGTCCTGTCAATAATTTCATTCTCCACATCGGGGAAAAAAGTATCCGGCACCCGATATGGCATTCGTTTTCCTATTTTATCAAAATTATAGCTATCCATATTTTCAATCATGAGAGTTCATGTATCGAATAATTTTTTCTTTTGCAGCATGGTAATTCGCTTTCACCGCAGCAGCAGTTGAATCAGTGATTTGTGCAATTGTAGTGTAATCAAACTCATTGTAGTAACGTAAACTGAATGTAAGTTGCTGTTTGGGTGGCAACGACAATATTGCTTTCTGCAATTTTACAGCTTCCAGATCAGAATAGTCAAAATATTCATCGGCAATAATCCTATTAGCTTCCATTTCGGGATCGCCATCAAGAGAGAATGTAAAATTCTTACGCCTTTCACACTGACGGATAGCTTCATTCGTGGCAATCCGGAAAATCCAGGCTGACAGTGACATTTCCTTTTTATGTTTGTCAATATTCCTGTAAATCCTCAGAAAGGTTTCCTGCAAGGCATCCTCCGCATCGTGATGGGCAACAGTTATACGACGTATATGCCAATAAATAGGCTCCTTATAACATTTTAGGAGCATGCGGAATCCCGCCTCTGAATTGCGTCCGATGGTATCAAGAATATGTTTGTCTGACAGAAATTGCGTCATTACCATTGCTAAGGCCTGTGAGCCTACATATATAATACCCGCAAAACACGCAAAAGTCAAATTTCATTCAAAAAAATTTTTAAATTTATACAATACCTCGAATATCTGCAACTCCTTAAACAAATAAATCAGGATAACAGGAAGTTTTACCCTCAAATTTCATAAAAAGCTCAATTTATAAAGTCTATAAGACGAGATATTAAGACAAATCGCTAATTTTGCACTTGCAAGTGTAACCTATGCTCAATGCCTTGAATCAATGGAAAATGAAATAATAATATCATTTATACTTGGATTATCAGTTATGTATTTCTGGATGACGGCATTCCTATTTATCCAGAAAGGTGGAAAATTGTCGTTCATTGTGGCAACCCTTATGTCACTTTTGGGTATACAGTGCTTCATTTCTTTGTTCTTTCTCCACCAAGGGACTTATCTTACTCCACATTACTGGCCTGTGATCACCGGCATTGACATTATTGCAGTGCCAATGTATGCCATTATTCTACGGGAACTTGTGAGACCCGGAAGCGTGACATTAAAAGCTGCAACGGTCAATGTGCTGCCTTTTACGATAGTTGTTACAGCATACGTCATTACCGAAATAACGCTGATCAATTGGGTAATGATATTTGGTGCGGGAGTGTATGGTTTATTTTACCTGATATGGACCCACATCAATATCAACAAATATAACAGACGTCTTAAGGAACAATATTCGTATAATGAAAATATCAACCTTGACTGGCTACATAAAATTCTATGGATTTTCTTCGCTTTATTGGTATTATGGATAATTGACACTCTTTCAATTGACGTTGACATGGACTGCGTTTACCTTATAGCCTCAATAGTAATGTGGATGATCATTGATTACTCTCTCTACAGGCATGAGGCCGTTATGGATAGTCTTGGCCACGAAAATACCGATATGGAGGACTCTTATCCGGAAGACATCAGGTTGTCAGATTTGGGCCTCCGCATAGAACGCCTTTTCCGTGAGGAGAAAATATTCCTTAACCCCAATCTTAAAATTTCCGACATTGCTGGAGCTGTAGGATCAAACCGCACTTATGTAAGCGCATACTTCAACCGTGAGGCATCTTCAAGTTTCTATGACTATGTCAATGGCCTCAGGATAGAATATGCTTGCCGACTTCTGAAAGAGACAGAACTGAGTGTAAAAATTATAGCTTCGGAATCAGGATATAATTCACCACAGGCATTCATCCGTGTTTTTACTAAATTTAAAGGCTGTTCGCCAAGCAAATACAAAGTCCGGATAGATAACTGATATTCAAGCATTTGTTATTTTGTCAATTTGTTTTGCCTCATTATTCATACTGAATTGTTGTTTTGTTAACTGCTTTTTACGGAAATGTCAGTTCCGGTTTATGGCTCCATCTAATTTTGTGCCGTAAAACTAAAGACACCAAAAAATGAAGCACAAAAACAAACTACTTTCCGCCACATTTCTGATGGCATCAGCTGTGGCACTCATCTCTTGCGGAGGAGACTCCGGTTCCTCATCTGACTCTAAATTTTTTGGCAAAGTTCCCGGAATTTTTGCCAGTATGACAGAGCAAAAGGAAGCGCTGAAAGAGCAGTACGAAACATGCTCATCCGAAGACGATGTCAAGAAGCTGCAGACTGAGGCAGAATCTGCCGAAAAAGATTTTTCCACCAGACTTGAAGAAGCCGGCAAAGCCATGGACGGCAAAACAATCGAAATCAAGTCAACGCCTGAGATTAAAGTCAATTCTCCGGTTACCCTAACGTTCGACGGTTTCCAATCGCAGCTTGACCTGACTCCACGCTTCAGACTGACCGGAGATGTAGTAGCAGGACAAGACTACCAGAGTGAGGATTTCAAAAGAATTTCCGCAAGCGCCGGCGATCTCTCGAAATACAGCGGCTTAAGTCAGCATGTGTATCTTATAGGTCTTGATGATACCGGGGTCCAGGTATTCTCACAACAGGTGGCATTTTTTCCGGTCAAATTGATAGCCGACTCCGAACTTGGAGTCAAGGCCGGGACCAAACTGGAATTCGAGACCTTCACCATAAATGAGAAAAATGTTGAAGGATGCCTTAAAGCCACATGCTTGCAACTATCATACTCGAGCGGCAAATAAATCATGATTCAAAACCGGATGGGCGGGTCATAACAAACCCAACCATTCATAAATATATTTCTGATGACTAATCTTATTTCCAATCCTATGGCTAAACATTTGCTCCTTTTGATTTTTGCGATTTCAGCATACAGCGTGTCATACGCGCAACAGTCCTCTGAAAATTTCGCTCATATATCTCTGCCCGCAGAAATAAAATATCTTACATGGAACAACAGCGGACCTTATGTAGGAAACCATGCCGGCATCTGGAAGATTGACACAAAAACATGGACACCTGACAGTGCTGTGGCTCTGAAATCCAACAACCCATTTAAAACCATCCAAGGGATAGCCGGCCGGGAAAATGATTTGTATTTCTATATTAACGGAGAAGGAGTTTATCGCATGCAATCAAAGGGGATGAAACCCTTGCTTGTGCGTCCTCGCAGCGAAGATTTTGTAAAGAATCTTGAGGAAGCCTACAGCTCAATGGGAACAGATCCGACCGGCCAATACCTTCTGCTATACGGCCAAAATGAGAATGCGGTTGTTTTTGACATCTTTCGGGATATGTCACCTGTTGCCGTATTCAATGACTATGTGATGGATGCATATTGGATTGGCAATAATCTCTGGGCCGGATGCCTTGACAAAGTAGTCCTGAACAGTCGCACCGGAAAAAGTATCAACAACGAGGACTTTATTGGTCTGGAAGATCAGTCCGGCATGACAAAATTCTATGTAGGCGAAATTACAAAGATTCCTGAAAATGGCGAAAAACGTATCCAAGTCAATGGCGGTGGTGACATTGTAAGGTTGATCTACAATAAGAAAAACGGTGACCTGTTGCTATGCCTTAGTTCCTGGGCTGACAATAAAAGCAGCGTTTACCGGATGACTCCGGACGCTGCTCTCCCCGTGGCCACCTTCAACGGCGCATACGGAGACTTTGCCGCTTACGGTGACAAGATTGTGGCCCGCACCGGCCGCGGATTCGTGGAAATATCCTATGGAGATAAACTTACTGACGTTGAACCCAAACTGATTATAACAGATATCTTACGTCCTAAACTTTGGAAAGGAGACAAACCAAGTCCATACGAAATCATCGGCAGTTCGATTCTGGACTTCGACAAAGACGGGAACTTATGGATTGCCTCCGGTCGCGATTTATTTGTAAAATTCAACAAATAAATAGGCTTATACGGCCAAAATGAAGTGTACCCCAAAAGTTTTTTGTTCAACTTTTGGGGTACACTTCAAAATAGGCGCAGCCTTATTTTGTTGTAGCTGGTTATTGGTCTTATTTCACTTCCTCGAAGTCAACGTCGGTCACGTGGTCATCGCCGGCGTTGGGGTTGGTGTTGCCACCGGTTGCTCCGGGATTTGCTCCGGCGTTCTGCTGGGCCTGAGCATTGAGGATGTCCTGCTGTGCTGCGCCAAAGGTTGTCTCAATTTCTTTGATGGCAGCATCAATAGCTGCAATGTCCTGTGCTTTGTGGGCGTCTTTGAGTTTTGCCACAGCGGCTTCAATGGCGGCTTTCTTGTCGGCCGGGAGTTTGTCGCCGAGGTCGGCAAGCTGTTTCTCTGTCTGGAAGATAATGGCGTCGGCCTGATTGAGTTTGTCAATACGCTCTTTCTCTTTGGCATCGGCGGCTGCATTGGCGGCTGCTTCATCTTTCATGCGTTTGATTTCTGCGTCTGTGAGACCAGAAGATGCCTCGATGCGGATGGACTGCTCTTTGCCTGTAGCCTTGTCTTTTGCGGTAACGTTGAGGATACCGTTGGCATCAATCTCAAATGTCACTTCAATCTGAGGTATTCCGCGGGGAGCAGGTGCTATGCCATCAAGATGGAACTTGCCGAGAAGTTTGTCATCTTTGGCAAGAGGGCGTTCACCCTGAAGCACGTTGATCTCAACAGAGGGCTGATTGTCAGCGGCGGTGGAGAATGTCTCGCTCTTGCGTGTAGGAATGGTTGTATTGGCTTCTATAAGTTTCGTCATCACTCCACCCAGAGTCTCAATGCCCACCGAAAGAGGAACAACGTCAAGAAGAAGAACGTCTTTGACGTCTCCGCTGAGGACACCGCCCTGAATAGCTGCGCCTACGGCTACAACTTCATCGGGGTTGACTCCCTTTGACGGAGCTTTTCCAAAGAATTTCTCAACAATCTGCTGTATGGCAGGTATACGTGTCGAGCCGCCGACCAGAATAACCTCGTCAATGTCACTTGCTGACATGCCTGCATCTTTCAGTGCCTGCTCACAGGGACCGAGTGTAGCGTTGATGAGTTTGTCGGCAAGCTGCTCGAATTTTGCACGGGTGAGGGTTTTCACAAGGTGTTTGGGTATGCCGTTTACGGGCATGATATACGGCAGGTTTATCTCTGTCGAGGTGGTGCTTGAAAGCTCAATCTTGGCTTTTTCAGCTGCCTCTTTAAGACGCTGCATGGCCATGGGATCCTGACGCAGGTCCACGCCTTCATCTTTCATGAACTCATCGGCAAGCCAGTCAATGATCACGTGGTCAAAGTCATCACCGCCAAGGTGTGTGTCACCATTGGTGCTCTTCACTTCAAACACGCCGTCACCAAGTTCAAGGATAGAGATATCGAATGTGCCGCCGCCAAGGTCAAACACAGCGATTTTCTGATCTTTGTTGGCTTTGTCAAGGCCATATGCCAATGCTGCGGCAGTGGGTTCGTTGACAATGCGTTTCACGGTTAATCCGGCTATCTCTCCGGCTTCTTTTGTTGCCTGACGCTGAGAATCGTTGAAATATGCCGGAACGGTGATGACGGCCTCTGTAACAGTCTGACCCAGATAGTCTTCAGCAGTCTTTTTCATCTTCTGGAGAATCATGGCTGAGATTTCCTGAGGGGTATACTGACGTCCGTCAATGTCAATGCGCGGAGTGTTGTTATCACCACGCACAACTTTGTAGGGCACGCGCTCAATTTCTTTGGCCACCTGATCATAGGTCTCACCCATGAAGCGTTTGATGGAATATATTGTTCTGGTCGGGTTTGTGATGGCTTGACGTTTGGCGGGGTCACCTACCTTGCGCTCGCCTCCATCTACAAATGCCACAACTGAAGGAGTGGTGTTGCGGCCTTCGCTGTTAGGAATGACAACGGGGTCATTACCCTCAAGAACGGCTACACAGGAATTAGTCGTACCTAAATCAATACCGATAATTTTTCCCATAATAAATAATTTTTTGTGTTTATGTTATTACTATATTTTCTTCTATTTTACATCTATTATCCTAACAAACGCCATGCCAAAAAGGTTTTATGTGCCTCAGCGCGCTCCCACAGCCAGCTATCATACATACTTATATACTAATATATAGCTACCATATACAGTGCATTTACTATTAACCCATCTCACAATGGCTGTCAGAAATATGACAGAGTCATGACATATGATAAATGGCATAGCCGGGCGCATATATAACATTTTTCACTTATCTTTCCATTAATCTGCGACAAAATGAAAGGAATCCATAACACAGCATACATATCATTTTGAAAAATATTTACGATTATTATAATTATTTTGTCAAAACATTTGGTTTGTATTGAAATTATACATACTTTTGTGGCGCATACGTGCCAATTATCCACAATAGACAATTACCACATAGGTATAATTATCCAACAGGTTTAACATTTCTAAAGTAAAAAAGCTTATGAAAAAACTTTACACCTTTCTGGCGACAGCAGTCGCTTTCACAACAGTGAGCGCATTCGGATCCGCTCCGGAACTCCGACTGACAAGCCCGGCTGAATTGGGCTCAGCCAAGACGCCCGACGGTCTTTATTTTGCGAAGAAGGCCGACAGACAAGTCATCCTGCAGAAAAGCACATCCGCCAAAGCATTGAAAACAAAGGCAAAAGCTCCGACAGGCGAATGGAAAAATATAGGAAAAACTCGTTGGTTGAATTAAAATTCTAAGGATATATAAATGAAAAAGTTGCACAA
>JAUNPQ010000104.1 GCA_030536615.1 Bacteroidales bacterium
TTACCCACCAAATATTTGTGCACTTTTTAGCAATCTTTAACACCCGGCGCACCGCTAAAACCCACATCCCACCATTCGCCTGCACAGCTGTCCCATACTCAACTCACTGCAACTCACAATATTATAAACATTTCGTTTTGTTCAACCCCTATATATGCCCCATACACCATATTTTAACTTATCTTCACCATCAAGATTATTCAATGTATGCCTCTGAGACATATGTCGCCCTGCGGATAAATTCATAAATAGGTATATGCACCGAGAGTGGTTTTAAATAACTATCCTTAGATGGTATTTAATAATAGATGTTAGCACCCCCCCCTAAGACGTCCTCATCAGGACCTCCAACGACGGAGACCTTCTCTCAAACAAGAGAACCGGAAGGATACGCTGCGTGGCGCCAAGATTGGAACTGATATACTGTCCGGCGGCAAAGCCGGCATCGTCAATAGCCTCGGGGTCGTAACACCATCTGTCAAGAATCGCCGCAATGTCGGATGAATTATGATATTCGGCAGCACCACCAAGCCTTATGAGATCAGCCGCCTCCTTGAACTTGTGATGTTCCGGCCCAAAAGCAACGGGCATGCCGTACACGGCCGCCTCATTAATATTATGTATGCCTGCTCCGAAGCCACCCCCTATTATAGCCACAGACCCAAACCGATACAATGAGCTTAACAGCCCAAATGCATCAATAATAACCACCTGTACGGCGGGGTTGATCGGGCCGCCTGATTCTTTAACGTCTGTCCACAACACCGATTTGGCTTTTATGCGTGACTGTAATGTCTGCAATCGCTGGCCGTCAAACTCATGGGGCGCAATAATGGCCTTGACTTCAGGATGCGAATTGAGCCACGGCAAATAGCAGTCTTCATCAGCCGGCCACGAACTTCCGGCAATCAAAGTGAATGGAGTTCCGTTGAGCCAACTGGTGAGTTGCGGAAGATCCACTTGTGTGTCCATCACTTCCGCAACACGATCAAAGCGGGTGTCACCGGCAACGGTGACATCTGTAACCCCAATTGACTTAAGCAATTTCTGCGAGTTCTCATCCTGTACAAAAATATGGCTGTAGCAGTCAAGCATTCTGCGGAACATGCCGCCATATGATTTGAAAAACCGCTGCGAAGGCCTGAAAATCGCATCAATCAGGATAACCGGAATACCTCGGCGTTTCAACTCCATGAGATAGTTCCCCCAGAATTCATACTTCACGAACACCACTTTCCGTGGCTTGGCCGCTTCTATAAAAGCGCACACTCTGGCAGGAGTGTCAAACGGCAGATAAGCCACGCAATCCACATGCGGATAGTTCTTCCGTACCTCATAGCCTGAGGGGGAGAAAAAAGTCAGGAGTATTTTTTTCTCCGGTTGCTTCCTCCGAAGTGCTTCAATGAGTGGACGCGCCTGCTCAAATTCGCCAAGAGAAGCTACATGAAACCAGACATCAAAACCATCAGGCGCGATATTGTGCCTGCATGATTCAACATGCGACACCGCCTCGCGCTGTCCTTTCAGCATCTTTGCTACCTTGGGAGACCGCAATGATGCAAGGCGCGCTCCCAACGCATACGCTCCGATGGCAGTGTTGTATAACAGATTCATTGCTGAGGCGCGGGAATCTCTATATTGTCAATCGCCTTTTTTATGCGTTTAACAGTCTCTTCAACACCAAGAAGCTCAGTAATGTCGAACATATGAGGCCCTTTGCATTCACCGACAACTGCCAGACGGAATGCATTCATGACATTTCCGAGGTGATAGCCATTGTCCTCAATCCATTTCAGAACGACAGGCTCTGCATCGGCAGACGCAAACGATGGCAGCGCACGGAGCACATCAATCAATTCCGACATTATGCGCGGCATCTGGTCTGACCAACGTTTTTTCACGCTCTTAGCCTCATATTCTGTCGGCGCCACGAAAAAGAACCGTGCGTTAGGCCAAAGGTCCGCAACAAAGTTAATACGGCTTTTCACCATTGAGACTGCCTTGGCGATGTATGCAAGCCCGAATCTCCCGGCATCTACGCCGTTCGCCTCCAGAACGGGAATAAACAATGTGGCCAATTCCTCATCGGAGGTCTGTTGCAGGTAAGTGTGATTAAACCATTTCCCTTTTTCAAATGCGAATTTGGCGCCTGAGCGCGAGCAGTGCGCGAATGAGAACTTCTGTATAAGCGTGTCGACATCCATCATCTCGGAATCATCTCCTGGATTCCATCCCAACAATGCGAGGAAGTTCACCACCGCCTGTGGCAGATAACCGCTCTCGCGATATCCCGCCGAGACAACGCCCGACTTCGGATCGTGCCATTCCAATGGGAAAACGGGAAAACCAAGACGGTCACCGTCACGCTTGCTGAGTTTTCCTTTGCCATCGGGCTTGAGAAGGAGGGGCAGATGCACGAACGCCGGCATTGTATCCGCCCATCCGAATGCTTCATAGAGCAGCACATGCAGAGGTGCGGACGGAAGCCATTCCTCGCCGCGGATAACATGCGTTATGCGCATCAGATGGTCATCAACTATATTGGCAAGGTGATATGTAGGAAGGTCATCGGCACTCTTATAGAGCACCTTGTCATCAAGCACATCACTTTTTATAGACACTTTTCCACGCAGAAGGTCATTCACTTCAACCACCCGACCGGGTTCTATCTTGAAACGTACAACATACTTGTGGCCTTCATCAATCAGACGTTTCACTTCCTCCGCGGGAAGAGTAAGGGAGTTGCGCATTGAGCCGCGGGTTGACGCATCGTATTGGAAATTTGCCACCTGAGCACGTTTCTGTTCAAGCTCCTCGGCTGTGTCAAAAGCGTAATATGCCATACCTTTATCAAGAAGATCCTGAACGTGGCGGCGATATATGTCACGCCGCTCGCTCTGTTTATACGGACCGTAGGGACCTCCCTGCCGCACGCCTTCGTCAACCCCGATACCAAGCCATTCAAGGGCTTCGTTTATGTATTCCTCGGCTCCGGGCACAAATCTCTGGGAGTCCGTATCCTCGATACGGAGAATCATCTTGCCGCCATTCTGACGGGCAAAAAGATAATTATAAAGAGCGGTGCGGACACCCCCTATATGAAGCGGTCCGGTTGGTGACGGAGCAAAACGTACGCGTACTGATTCAGACATATCTATAATATATAATGTGTATCGTTATGGATTATGGCATATAAGCCGGCACAAAATTATATAAAAAAACCGATATAACCTTATAACTGCCAATAAAGAAAACGCACACACCCTGAATATGTCATTTTATCAGCCTCATTTCTTGTTAAGGCTTGTTAATTAAGGCTATGCCCACTCTAAAGGTAGTGCATGTGACGTTTTTTTTGATTAATTTTGCACTTTGACAGGTATTGCGGCACGTTCCGTCTGCCTGCATACAACAAAGATTAACCCAGTCACACATCATAAAGAGATATGGCTCAACAAGAAGATGTTTTCAAGAAAATCGTTGCCCACGCCAA
>JAUNPQ010000002.1 GCA_030536615.1 Bacteroidales bacterium
ATAGTCAAACAACAGTTTGCCGCCTGCCCTGTCTTTCAGGAACATGCAGATTGTGCCCAGCATCTCTATACGCCTGAACTGGTCAACCTTGGTGTCCTCGCTGTATGTCATCAGCAGTTCATGTAGTTTTTCAGCACGCAGAGAATCAGGTAACGTGGCCGATGCCGTCCTTGCACGTAGTATACGTATGAATGTCACTGTCTGCTTCTGGTCACGCGACGGAGGCATCAGTTCGGCAGTCTTCTGCAAGGCAGCCAGAAGACTGTCATTGCCGGTAGCTGCATTGGCGCGCAGGCGCAACACATCAAGGCATGCCGCAGTGTCTTTGGCGGCCACGGCGGCATTGTAGAGTCTTTTGCTTATCTCACCCCGCCGCGCGGAAACAGCAAGGTCATAACGGTCATAGAGCAGCCGCAGCCGTTCCTTAGGATCAGAGGTGCGCTCAAGCACCTTTTCTATACTGTCGGCCAGATAGGCACGCCGGGGTCCGACATCGCTCCGCCCCCGGCAGATAGTGACAGCCGAGAGAAGCAGAAGGGTAAAAATCAGTAATTTTCGCATTGCATGTGAGTTGCCGGTTTGCTGACGTCACCCGGCATTATGATTGGTGAACAACGCCAACCCATAACGTTGGCATCTTGCAAATATACGAATAAGTGAGCGGAATGCAAAATTCATTTTGGGCATTCGTGAACGCGAGTATATTGGACTCTTCATGAAAAGGCACAGACCAACGATAATTCCTGTTTTTTTGCATAACAAAAGACTATCTGATAAAAATTTACTATATTTGCAAAATTATGCATAATAGCACTTCACGCAATGCTTTTATGTCCTTAAAACCTAAAATAGAAACCATAATTATAGTCCAATGAAAAAATTATTATTCACCTTTGCCATTGCTCTGATCTCTGCAATGCCCCTCACGGCACGGCAACTCAGCGAGACTGAGGCTCTGGCTCGCGTACAGACCGGTGGTGGCCGTCATGCCGCCGCAGCCCTCAATCAGGGTGTCTCGCCGCGTCTCATCGCCACACGCACGGCCAAATCAGGCAATGCACTCTATGTGTTCACCACTCCCGGTTCAACAATGTTTGTCAGCGCCGATGATGTTGCGATTCCTCTTTTGGGTTATACTGATACCCCCCTTGAGAACCTTGACAATATACCCCCTGCAATGAAATGGTGGATTGACCAGTATGTGCGCCAGATAGACTATGTTCTCTCCCATCCGCGCGCCACCACCACAAAAGCCGGACTCAAGACCCCGGTACGAAAAGCTCCGCAGAAAGCCGGGCGTAAAGATATCGCACCGCTTCTGTCCACAACCTGGGATCAGGGAGCGCCCTACAACAACCAATGTCCGGCCCTGAACGGATCAACAACCTACACCGGATGCGTAGCCACAGCCATGGCCCAAGCCATGTACTATCACAAATGGCCCGCAAAAGGAACCGGCACAAAAACTTATTATTGGGAGTACGGCAACAAAAACCTTACGGCCAGTCTCAATGTCACCTTTGACTGGAACAATATGCTTCTCACCTATCCCGATGCCAACACCGGCACCGCCACACAGCGCAATGCCGTGGCCACACTCATGAAAGCCTGCGGCTATGCCGTTGAGATGGAATATGGTGGCGATGACGAGGGCGGTTCCGGCGCGCTTACAAGCAACATCTCAAATGCCCTTATAGACAATTTCGGCTATGACGCCGCAACTGCCTATGAAAGACGTGACTACTTCCCCACCGCTACCTGGGAGCGCATGGTCTATGATGACCTCGCCAATGTCGGACCGGTCATCTATGGCGGACAAGGTGACATGGGCGGTCACTGTTTTGTGTGCGACGGCTACAGCGCATCAGACAACAAATTCCACATCAACTGGGGATGGTCAGGCGATTCCGACGGATACTTTGCCCTTGACGCCCTTGATCCCGAAGATCTTGGGGCTGGCGGAGGCGGAGGCGGCTTTGACTACGGGCAGGATGCGGTTTTCGGACTGCGCAAACCCGTTGCCGGCTCAACACACCAGCCTGCATACATGGCTGCCGAAGGCTATCTGGACGCAACCGCATCAGGCCGCAATGTCACAATGACATGCGGAGGCGATATGGAAGATACCGGCTGGGGATTCGTCAACATGTCGGCCAATACCGGGACATTCAATATCGGTGTCAGGATATATTCATCAACCGGCGCCACGACTTATGTCACAATCAAATCAAACCAAACTCTTGTGCCCTATGAAGGGTTTGAGACCCTGACATTCACCGTGCCTTCGTCAATAGGAAACGGCGACTACAAAATCACGCCTGTATATCAGCTGAAAGGTTCGTCAACATGGGTGCCGATGCGCTATTACGTATACACCTCAGTGGAAAGTCTCGACATGAACGTCAGCGGCAACAACGTGGAAATCAGCGGAGGAATCAGCGTGGAAGTTCCTGAAGAACTCTATGTCATGATGTCAGAGCCGATGCCCACTTTCGAGACCGGAAAGACCTCCACCTTCCGGACAACAATCATCAACGAACACGACAAAGAGATGACCGTCACACTCTATGCCGCTCTCTGTCTGGAATATGACGATCAACCGGGCTTGATATTCCCCGATGACACCGCACGCGGCACCGATGTCACCTTCACCGTCCCTGCCGGCGAGACAATACCGGTTGACTTCAACATCACCATTCCCGCCGATTACACACCCGGAAACTACTATCTGGGCTTTGTATATGACTCTCCATTTGCATATGGCATAAACAACTATGACAACTACTATGTGGACGTCATCAAAGGTTCAGGTGTTGACCCCACGCCATCCACAGGCGATCCGCTGAATGTCTCCGTGTCAACAGCAAATAACCAGACTGTCTACATCGGAGAGACCAACACAATACGTGCCACCCTGCACAACAGCGATGCAAATAAGGTGACACTTCCTCTTTACGCCGCTCTGTGCACTGAAGAGGGAGACAATCTCTATATCCTTGAAAATGCATCAGGCAAAGCCGCTGAATACACCGTCAACGGTGGTTCCACAGCCACTGTAAACATCCCGCTTACTGTGGGTGCCGATGTTGAGGAAGGTGAATATTTTCTGGCATTTGTCTATGAACCGGCCGGTGAAGACCCCAACCTTATGAACGACGATCTGGACTGCTACGTGACAGCCGTACGCCGCGCTGCGCAAGGGTCCATAGCCGTTGACAATGCCAAACTATGGTTCACGGCCAAGGACAACAATCCTATACAACGTGATCTCTCTGTTACCGGAACGTCCCTGACCGGAAACATCACACTCTCGCTGCAGGGCGACAATGCCGCATATTACTCGCTGAGCGCATCCTCACTTCCCTCAGCCGGCGGCAAAGTCACAGTCACATTTGATCCCCCACTGGCCGACGGTGACTACAGCTGTACCCTGCGCCTCAGCGCCAACGGAGCCTCTGATGTGGAAGTATCCCTCAAAGGCACACGTCAGGGCGGAGGCAATCCTCCGGCTCCCACCAAACCGGATGCTCTCGGCAAGTTGAACGCCGTCTGGAGCTACTCCCAGACAGAAGGAAATCTTGCCACCGCATCATGGTTTGCAAGTGCCAGCCCCTTCACACGCTCAATGGCCGTTATCGGCAACAATCTCTATGTCCTCAACGCCCATCCGTTCAAGACAAACCCGGCCATACACGTCATTGATGCCGACAAAGGCACACTTAAGGAAACTCTTATGGCTGACGGCGCCGGCATAGAGACCGGCACCAATTATAACTCAGCGTCCGTTCTCGGTGTCATTGACGGAGACCTGATTCTCGTAAACGCCACGCGTTCAGGGCACAATCTGCGTATCTATAAATTCACCGGCGGACAAGGATCTCCCGTCAAACTCCTTGACAAGGCCGTGGGCGATCCTCTGCTCACAAACATGGGCGAGCATGCCGGCATAGCCAACGGACGCATTGCCTTCTGCGACGGCTCAAAGGTGGTTTATTTCGAGATGAGCAACGGTGTCCTCAAAAGCACGCCCAAAACCATCACCCTGACAAAGAGCATAGGCAGCAACGCCAGCCGCTATCAGGCACGCTTTGAGGAAGACGGCACATTCTGGCTCACCCACAAAGATGCCGCGCCCGTTCACTACAATGCCTCTGGTGCAGTCATCGAGCAACTCGGATCTTCCGTGCTCTCATCGACACGCGGCACTGACGCCTGCACATTCGCCTACGGCAACCACAAATACATGGCCGCTGTTGCAACCGACAATTCAGTGACCTCCGGCTGGGGCAACGGCCATCTTGAACTGCTCCGTATCACTGACGGCATAGCCGGCGCCACCAATGAAGGGTCTTATCCGGCTGCCGGTCTGGGCACCGCCAACTGGGGAGGCTCAGCCGCCATGAGCCAGTGCGCCGTGCAGATTTCAGGTGACAATCAGGGAACTGCCAAATTCTGGGTTCTCGTGCCACAGCAGGGTATAGCCCACTTCCGCTATGATGCATCCACAACATCAGTAAATGATATTGCGGCTGATTCCGCTGACTCTCAGGCAGAGATTGAATACTACAACCTGCAGGGAGTGCGCATGCGTCCTGAAACACTTGCTCCCGGCATCTACATCCGCCGTCAGGGCAACACCGTCACAAAGGTGATGATAAAATAATCCACGCGGAGAGGTCTCGACACACATTGAGACCCCTCCGTCCCAACCCGAACCACGCCCCGGAGAGATTTGCCTTTCTCCGGGGTTATTCTTGGAGTATATCTCAAAAATGATTACATTTGTGGCAGACAATATACATGACTGCCATGAACAAATCCGACAAAAATTCAAGCATAAGCGCGACAACATCCCGCACCGTGAAAAAAAAGGAAACATCCGCGACCTCTCGCGTCCGCAAACCACGACGTCTGAAAATACTCCGCAACGATCCCTGGCTTGAGTCTTATGCCACAGCCATAGAAGGGCGTCATGCCGATGCCATGCGCCGTGAGAAAGAACTGGTGAAAGGATGCCGCAATCTTGACGGATTTGCCAATGCGCACAACTATTTCGGGCTGCACCACAGCGCCGATGGAAAAGGATGGGTTTTCCGCGAGTGGGCACCCAACGCCACCGCCATCTATCTTACCGGCGATTTCAACGGATGGAAGGCAGATGACACCTATGCGCTGAAACGCATAGGTGAGAACGGCGTCTGGGAAATCACACTTCCGGCCCATGCGCTCCATCACGGTGATCTTTACAAGATGCTTGTGCAATGGGACGGCGGTCAGGGAGAACGCATCCCGGCCTATGCCACACGCGTGGTCCAGGATCCGGACACACACCTTTTCTCAGCACAGGTCTGGGATCCGACACCCTATGCATGGAAGAATCCCGTCTTTGTTCCTGACGTAAAGCCCCTGCTGATTTATGAATGTCACATCGGCATGGCCCAGGACCGTGAAGGCGTGGGTACATACATTGAATTCCGTGACCACATATTGCCCCGCATAGCCGCCGACGGCTACAATGCCATTCAGATAATGGCCATTCAGGAACATCCTTACTATGGCTCATTCGGCTACCATGTGAGCAATTTCTATGCCGCATCAAGCCGCTTCGGCACTCCCGAGGACCTCAAAAGCCTCATAGACACCGCCCATTCACTGGGCATTGCCGTGATCATGGACATTGTGCACAGCCACGCTGTCAAGAATGAGCAGGAAGGACTTGGCCGTCTGGACGGGTCATATAATCAATATTTCTACGGCGACAGCCGCCGGGAACATCCCGCCTGGGATTCGCTGTGCTTTGATTACGGCAAGACCGAAGTGCTGCATTTCCTGCTTTCAAACTGCAAGTTCTGGCTCGAAGAATACCGGTTTGACGGATTCCGGTTTGACGGTGTGACATCCATGCTCTACTACAACCACGGACTCGGGCAGGCATTCGGAGGCTACGGCGACTACTACAACGGAGCACAGGACACTGATGCTATAACATACCTCACTCTTGCCAACAAGCTCATACACAGCATAAACCACCACGCCATCACCATTGCCGAGGAAATGAGCGGAATGCCCGGACTCGCACTGCCGGTCAATGACGGCGGAATAGGCTTTGACTACCGCATGGCAATGGGAATTCCCGATTACTGGATAAAGACCCTCAAAGAAAAGAAAGATGAGGACTGGCATCCCACATCCATTTTCTGGGAACTCACAAACCGCCGCGCCGATGAAAAGACAATCAGCTATGTGGAAAGCCACGATCAGGCGCTTGTAGGTGACAAAACCGTGATTTTCCGCCTCATTGATGACCGCATGTACTGGCACATGATGACTGATGACAATGACATGACCGTGGCGCGTGGCATGGCGCTCCACAAAATGATCAGGCTTGTCACCATCGCCACCATCAACGGGGGCTATCTCAACTTCATGGGTAACGAATGGGGACATCCCGAATGGATAGATTTTCCGCGCGAAGGCAACGGATGGAGCTATAAATATGCGCGTCGCCAATGGAATCTCGTAGACAATCCCAACCTCAAGTATCACTTCCTCAACGCCTTTGACAATGCGATGGTGGAACTTGTTGGAGATGTTTACAATTTCCAGGCCCTTCCGGTGCGCAAACTCTGGGAGAAAGATGATGATCAGGTGTTGGCCTTCATGCGCGGAGACCTTGTGTTTGTATTCAACTTCAACCCGTCAAAAAGCTTTGACGGCTATGGTATTCTCACACCTCCGGGAAAATATGAAGTGGTGCTTGACACTGACAGCCCGCGTTTCGGAGGCTACGGAAACATTGATGACAGCGTGAGTCACCTCACCGTCACAGACAAACTCTATGCACCCGCGGGGGTTGAATGGCTGAAACTTTATCTGCCCGCACGCACCGCAATGGTTCTGCGGCGCCGTTAAATCATTAAGAGACTGTTTAAAACTCTATCACAGGCACAATCTCCCGGCGGTCAACATAAAAAAGCGTTGCGCCTACTGTTGCCTGCGGGAAAATTCCGCTGAGCAAAGCGGCATATCCGCATATCTGCCGCCGGTGTGACGGTAGTTTATTTGTGGTGAACTTATAGTCCACCACCTCAATGGTATTCTCATCGTGCCACACAATGCGGTCGGGGCGGTGCAATTCCCCTTCGGCGCCCTCGCCTGTGCCATGACCGTCGGAGACCGTGAGCAACGAAGCCTCCGGAAGCGCCCGCACGGGGGTTACAAACCATCTCTGCAATGCCGCACCGAGTGCAGGGTCGTTAAAGAGATCCCTCAGCATGTCTGCATCAGCATCTTCCAGCCCTCTGCGCCGTGCACGCGCTATAGCATGCTCAAGAGCCCGTGTCAATGAGCCGCCCATAGGCTGCAGAATGCTCAGCACATAGTGCATCAGCGACCCACGCTGTCCGGCAGCCTCCAGAAGCGCATTCTCATCCTCGTCCCCGGATGAAGCGGCGTCAGGCGTCACATCATCAACGCCCGAAGCATCACTGTTCACCGCTGAATCCATGTGTGTGTACATACGCAGTGCCTCAGGATCATAGACCGCATATTCCGCAAGCTTCATCTCTTCTGACGCCGCGTGCTCATCATCGGAAATATCAGGGGCGGCAGAATGCAACGGACATGTCGGCTTACCAATGGCCAGATCCGTACCCGCTTCTGTACACTTACCCGGATATCCGCCCTGTGAGAGCAGTTGGGAGAGCATAATCCCGAAGTCTTTCTCCGGGTTATAATACACGCACAACTCCCGTTCTGGCCGTGTATACGCCACATACACACGGTTCACTCCGTCCATAATCCGGTCAGCATCATTTTTCGTAGCGGCATCGCGGAATGGCGAGAAAGGCACACTTGCCGCGCGTCCGAATGTCACCAACAGTGCCGGGGGCAGTTTGGCAAAAACACCTCCACGGTGCGGAATCCGCAACCACGCCGACTCACGGCAGGTTGCATTGCCACGCAGGTTATATTCACCGTCGGGCAGATGGACGCATGCAAACTGAAGACCTTTGGCCTTGTGTATGGTCATCACTTTAACCGCGTCCGCATCGGCCGGGGCTGCAACGCTCAACGACCGCGATGTTGTGTTCCACCACCGCATGAATCCGGGCAGGTCATTGCCGAAAATCGATGTATAATCCATCACGGCATCCTGAAAAGCGCTTATATACGGCATGTCGCGCAGACGCATCTGGGGTGTGGTCCTGGACGCTATTATAAGTTCCACAAGCGATGTCAGCGATGACGGATTGTCAAGCGGTATGTCCGTCATTATGTCCTCAAAGGCATTTCCCGATGCTTTGCGGCTGAATATCTCCCCTATGGCTTTCTCCGCGCTCAGGTCCGGAGAAAGCCCCTGCAAGGTAGCTTTATTATAGAAATATGTGAAAACGGTTGTGATTGTGCGGCTGTCAGGCACATTTCCACGCCGTGACGACGGCAGCCCCGAGCGCCCCAGCATGTCCATCACCGACACTACAAGCCTCACCGAGGGACACGAGGCTACAAGCAGCGCCTCATCGGTAGTGACCGGAATTCCCTTGTCAAGAAGTGCCGCGGCAACGACACGCCCCGAACGGCGCGTTGCCGTGAGAACAGCTATATCCCCCCAGCCATACCCACGGTCATGCTGACGTATTATCTGCTCTATCATCAATGTCATGCGGTCAGGAACATCCTCCCGGGGCGTTTCATCATCAGGACCGGTCTGTTGAGGGCAAACCGGAAAGAAACGTATGTATCCCTCCTCAGCTGCATGTTTCTCAGACACTGCCTGACGCACATTTCCATATCCGGAAATGTCAAGATGCGCGGCCAGCCGCGTGAAAAACTCATTATTGAACTCAACGATGGTGCGGCTGCTGCGCCAGTTCGTATTCTCCTCCGGAATATTTCCGCGTACCTGTGTCCACATTCTGAAATCATCGGCAACCTCGTTGCGGAGAATGCTGCTGTCAGAATTTCTGAAACGATAGATGGACTGCTTCTCATCGCCTATTATAAGACTGTCATGGCCGTTGGCCAGTCCGTTCTCGACAAGCGGTTTCAGATTGAGCCACTGCATGCGCGAGGTATCCTGAAATTCATCAATGAGAAAATGCTTCAGACTGACTCCCATCTTCTCATATACAAAAGGAACTGTGCCGTTGTCCATCACCCTCTGCAACATGCGGTTGGTGTCTGCAAGGACAATGATGTTGTTGTCGGCACGGAAACGTGCCACATTGCGGTTGATGATTGACATGAAGCGGTACGACGAGATCTCGTCGGCAATCAGATCAATTGCAAGGATATGGGCATTGCGTCTGAACATAGCCAGCATCATTGTGTGCAGCACGGATGCATCACGGTCCGCGGCCTTTGCAGCGGCAGCCTTGTTGAATACATCGGCTGATTTTATTCCTGATGCATCGGCCTCAAGAATGGACATGGCCATTTTCCCGTATTTTTCAGGTGCCATCGGGATACCGGCGTCAAAGTACTTCACAATCTGGTCCTTGTATGCACGCCCAACGTCCGCCGGCCATCTGAGGCCAATACTCTCAACATATTCCGTGAACCTGCGCGCCCATGCGGCTGTCTCCTCCATAAGCTGCCGGCGGAAAGACACAAGTCCTTCTCTGAACTCCTCCACATTGCGGGCCTCGTTGACCCATGGCTCGAAATCGCCGGCAATGAGCTGATATTGCTCGTTGAACAGGGATGTGGCTTTGGCTATGACAGACCGGTGGACTTTCACGTTCCGGTTGAAGATGTTGAAGTTCTTGCCGCTGTTGCGCTCCATGACCATAAATTCACGCAATGCGTTGGCCACCGTGCCGTGCATGTCCGGAGCAGGCGCCATGTTGAAGTCATCAAGCATCATCCTGACAGCCTCGCTGACAACCCCGGCGCTGTCAAGCAACACCTCGTAGTTGCCGGGGTAGTCAAGTTCAAATGCCATGGCGCGCATAACGCTCTGAAAGAAAGCGTCAATTGTGCTCACATTGAATTCCCGGAAACCGTAGAGTAGTTCCCTCATGGCGAATTCCGCCGTTTTGGACAGCTGCGAAGCGCTGCATCCGAACAGCCCGATAAAATAGTCAAAATAAGGCGATGAGCTGCATTTGTCAACATTGGCCAGAACGCCTAACTGCTCCACAATTCGGCTTTTCATCTCTTCTGTGGCCTTGTTTGTGAATGTTATGGCCAGAATGTTCCTGTGTCTGGAGGAATAGAGAGTGCCGAAATCAGGATGATTCAGCCTGTACTTCCCGGAGCTATCTTTCACCCCCAGAAGCATGGTAAGATATAACTTGGTCAGAGTGTAGGTCTTGCCCGAGCCTGCCGATGCCTTATAGACTGTCAGCATACTTTCTATCCTTTTACGGTGTGATGCATGCCTTTGAGGATGTCACTCAGCATCGCACGCCGGTCTCCCTGCAAAAGAATCTCGCTGCCGCGCACACTGCCGCCGGTGCCCATGCGGCGTTTCAGCAAGGCGCCCAATGCCGCCACTTCGGCGTCATCCATCTGCGCGGGGCATTCCAGAATGGTGGCCTCTTTGCCGGCACGTCCTTTGCGCTCATAATACAGGTGGAACACACCTGTATTTATGCCTTTGGCAGGAGTTTGCTCCACACGGGTTTCCTCGCCCGGAGGGAGAGTGTCGCGCATCGCGGCCAGGGCAGCAAACGGATTTCGGCCATCATCAGTCATGGCTATCTTCATTGTGGACGTGTTCGGCATCAGGGTCTATATCGTGGTCCTGAATGAAAATACTGTCACCGTCTGCAAACGTGGACATATCCGCATCGCGGCCATGTATAAGCATAAGCGGTGTGCGCAGTGCTATCTGTTTCTCAACCGGCAATGCTTTCATAAACGCGTTTACGGAATCAGCATTCAATTCCAGGGCCCGGCCAAGAATGTTGACTGCGTTCATCATTGCCGCGTCATTCTCACGCACATTGTCTGCAATGACGGCATACACCGTGGCCAGCCGGCACAGCTGCCGCTCCGTATAAGGTGCCACTGTGTCTGCCATGTCAATTTTTCCGCATAGTTCCATGGCCATAACGTAATTGGCCGAGTCAGCGGCAACTTCTGCCTCTGTAATGCTGTCATCAACCGCAGCACTCCCGCCTTTTCCACAGCCGGCAAGCAATGTCACGGCCATAAGTATCAGTGTTCTGTATATGATTTTCATGATATTGTCTATATTTTTTTATTCCGGTTTAACTCCGTCATCTTCCGATGTCGTGGAAATTTCTTCCGAGGTCGCGGCATCTTCGTCAGGAATGACAAAGATAGAAAAATTCACTGAGCCGTAGGCACGGTGTTCATAAAAAAACGGCAGTTCCGAAAAATCATATTTACCGGAATGCTCCATCACAAATATGCCGCCTTTCTTCAGCAATCCCGAGCGGAGTATCCGTACCGGGATATCACCGAATCCCTCCATGTCATACGGGGGATCGGCAAAGATGAAATCAAAAGGCATCCCGGCCGTGTCAATGAACCTCAGCGCGTCCGTCCGCAAAGCATGCATATTCCTGTCACCCAGACGCGTTGCAACGCTACAGATGAAATTGTATTGTGTGGCGGCTTTCTCGACTGCTGTAACTGACAAGCATCCGCGGCTGAGAAGCTCAAAGCTCACGGCACCGGTCCCGGCAAACAGGTCGAGGGCACGCAGCCCCTCAAAGTCCGTCATATTCTCCAGAACGTTGAATATGTTCTCGCGCGCGAAGTCTGTGGTGGGACGCGCCGTTATATTTTTAGGCACCTCGAAACGCCGGCGCCCGTACTTTCCTCGGATTATTCTCATTCCTTCAGTCTATAAGTGGAATTGTGACAAGTTCAAAAGGAGCATCGAGCGATTCTTTCCCGGAACTGAAAACATCACTGGGAAAAATCATCGGCATAACGCATGATATGCTTTTCCTCAGCATAGGCAGCAACCGGTCACGCATGTCAATGTCACCTGACACGATCACACGGTCCGAGGCATTGTCAAAACTGAGATTCCGGGCTGCCGCCAGAACATAGAACAGCGCATCCTCCGTTGTCTGCACCCGGAAACTGTTGGCCATCAGAAGGCCTTCGGAACCATACGCCATCACATCAACACGGCCGTTCTCCAGATGAACATGGAGTTTGCCGGCATTGCCCTCCCTGCTTTTGAGCGCGAAATAGCGGCATAGAGGCGCAAGACGATGGCTGACACGCGCATGCTCGCCGAACGTGCGCCGCACAAATGACATCAGGGCCGGCGCAACGGCCATGGCTATCGATGTTCCTGCCGACTCCACCGGCGTTATGACAACGTCAATATCCTCATCCGGATAGATAGCCGAGAACATTTCTATGCACATCTCCGCATCGGCACGATCAGCGGGAACAACCATAAAGCGGCATGTGTCAATGAGTATGTCTGTCCCGGCAAAATCAGCCAACAGCAGACGGTTGTCATAAACAGCCTCCTCAAAGGCGTGCATGTCTATGCCTCCTGTGGATGGATCAGCCTCGACGGGCAGCCGGCGCCACAGCATGGGATTATCATTGACACGCGATGTTATGGCAACATCCACGGCCATAGGTGATACCCGCAGAGCCAGACGCGACATCTCCGGCCGCGGAACCAGTGACGGCTCAAGCGGCATAAGTCCGGTCGCCGTCATACCAGCCGCGTGAATGATGCCGGCAACGGTGCTTCAAACCGCATGTCGGCACGGGTTATGGGATGAACAAAACGCAGTGTTCTGGCGTGGAGTGCCACACGGTGTGCCGGCGATGTGCGTGCGCCGTATTTGCGGTCTCCGGCAATAGGATGCCCCATGTCATGCATGTGCACGCGTATCTGGTTCTTACGGCCTGTGTCAAGACTTATGTCAAGTAGCGAATAGCCGTTGCGGCTTTTCACGAGTTTCCAGCGTGTCACGGCAAGCTTGCCCTCCTCGGGATTATCGGTGGAATAGACTGTCATGCGCGTGTTCTCAGCCAGATAGCTGCGTATAGTGCCCTCTTTCTTTTCCGGAACACCTTCCACAATCGCGGCATAACGCCGGTCTATCACCATATTGTTCCAGTTGTGCTGCATGTTCAGTTTTGCCTCTTCACTCTTGGCGAACATCATCAGTCCGGAGGTGTGCTGGTCAAGCCTGTGCACAATGAAAAGCATATTGCGCTGGTCACGGCGTTTCAGATAGTCACGCAAAAGGGAATAGGCTGTTCCCTCCTTCACGCGGTCATTGCCCACAGACAGGAGTCCATAGCCCTTGTTGACAACTATGATGTCATCATCCTCATACACAATTTTCAGCCGAGGATTTGAGAATGTCTGCCATTGGCGGCTTATGTTGACCTGTATGTCTGAGGCGGCTGTCACCGGCTGATCAAAACGCGTGGTGACATTGCCGTCAACCATGACCTGCCCGTGTTTCAGAAAGTCTTTTACAGTGAGGCGCTTGCGGTGGGGCATGGCCGCATAGAGAGCGTCAAGCAGACCCACTGCGGTAGCATCGGCCGTGGAGGCATTCACCGTGATTTTCTCTATCACATCAGGGCGATAGGGTGCTCTCTCCGCACCCGGCTTGTGGCTAAGCTGTCTTTTTTTTGCCATGGCTGTTATTGTTTTTTACGCGCGCCACGCCGCGGGGCACGTTTCGGTTTCTGTTCCTGCTGGGCCATTATCGCGCGACAATCTTCAAGTGTGAGTGCCGAGGGGTCTGTGACACTTTTGGGTATCTTGTAGTTTGTACCGTCAGCAGAGATATACACGCCATAGCGTCCGTTGAGGATGCGCACCTCCGGAGCATCCGCAAATGTCTTGACAATCTTGTTGCGCTCTTCCGCCCGCTTGCTTTCAATCAGCTCCACCGCCTCAGGCAGGGTTATTGATACACAGTCAAGAGAGTCAGGGACTGATATGTATTTGCCATCGTGTCTGACATAGGGTCCGAAGCGGCCCACACCAACACTGACAGCCTTGCCCTCATAGTCACCAAGCTGACGCGAACAGGAAAAAAGCCTCAGAGCCTCCTCGAGGGTTATGGTCTCAAGGGACTGCCCTTTCTGAAGCGATGCGAAACGCGGCTTTGTGTCACCGTCATTTGTTCCGATCTGTACCAGCGGCCCGAAACGTCCTATTTTCACTGATACCGGTTTGCCCGATTCCGGATCTGTTCCCAGAAGACGCTCTCCGACCTTATGTTCCAGACGCATATTCATGGCACTTTCCACATCCGGGTGAAAACCGTGATAGAAACTGTTTATCTCATTTGTCCACTTAAGTTCTCCCTCGGCTATCCGGTCAAACTTGCCTTCCACCTGAGCGGTGAAGTTATAATCAAGAATCCGGGGAAAATATTCAGTCAGGAATCTGTTCACAATCACACCGATGTCAGTGGGTATCAGCTTCCCTTTCTCGGCGCCGAATGTCTCTGTGTGGTCTTTTTCAGTGATTTTGCCATCCTTGAGCAAGAGAGTGACAACCGTCCGCTCAACACCGGCACGTTCTCCTTTTTCCACATACTCGCGCTGCTGTATGGTGGAGATTGTGGGCGCATAGGTCGACGGGCGTCCAATGCCAAGTTCCTCAAGTTTCTTGACCAGCGATGCCTCCGTGTAGCGTGGAGGCTGCTGGGTGAAGCGTTCGGCAGCCGTGATATCACCGCAGCTGAGGGTGTCGCCTTTTTCAAGCCGGGGCAATATTCCCTCCGGGGCTGTTTCCGCTGATTCGTCATCATGTCCCTCGATGTATACGTTCAGGAAGCCGTCGAATTTTATCACCTCGCCCGATGCCGTGAATGACTCGGGACGCGCGGATATGGCTATGTCAACCGTTGTTTTCTCTATCTCGGCATCGGCCATCTGTGAGGCAATGGTCCGTTTCCATATGAGATTGTAGAGGCGCTTTTCCTGTGACGTACCGTCAATGGCGTGTCGGTCCATATAAGTGGGGCGGATGGCCTCATGGGCTTCCTGCGCGCCCTTTGAACTTGTGTGGTAATGGCGCACTTTCAGATACTTCGGCCCGATGGTATCAGCTATCTCACGGCTTATGCTGTCTATGGCCAGACTTGACAGGTTGAGCGAGTCAGTACGCATGTAGGTGATGTGTCCGGCCTCGTAGAGCCGCTGGGCAACCATCATTGTCTGTGACACGGTGAAACCGAGTTTGCGCGAGGCCTCCTGCTGCAATGTGGAGGTTGTGAACGGCGGCGCAGGGCTTTTGCGCAAGGGCTTGACCTGGACATCACTCACTTCATAGCGCACGTCCGCTCCTGAGCAATCCTCAAGGAATCTGCGTGCGGCATCAACCTCCGGGAGGCGTCTTGACAGTTCGGCACGGAAAGTCTGGCCACCGGCGGTGGTGAAGTGTCCGGTGACACGCATATAAGGCTCTGCCTTGAATTTCTTTATCTCCTCCTCGCGGTCAACGATAAGGCGCACGGCCACTGACTGCACGCGGCCCGCTGACAACGAGGGCTTTATCTTTTTCCACAGCACCGGTGACAATTCAAAACCCACTATGCGGTCCAGAACACGACGGGCCTGCTGCGCGTCCACAAGATTGAGATCAATGCCCCGGGGATGCGCTATGGCGTTGAGAATAGCGCTCTTGGTGATCTCATGAAAAACTATGCGCCGCGTGCGGTCTGCCTTGAGTCCAAGCACCTCATACAGATGCCAGGCTATGGCTTCTCCCTCGCGGTCTTCATCGGAAGCAAGCCATACGGTCTGGGCGTTTGCCGCAGCTTTTTTTAATTCAGAAACAAGCGTTTTCTTGTCCTCGGGTATCTCATAGACAGGTTTATAGTCATTGTCAACTTCAATACTGAAGTTCTTCTTGCACAGGTCGCGGATATGGCCATAACTGGACATGACCTTGTAGTCGCTGCCCAGAAATTTCTCAATTGTCTTTGCTTTTGCCGGTGACTCGACGATAACGAGATTTTTCAGCATAAAATATGGTAGTGTTTTCAGATTAATGCTGCAAAAGTAAGAAAAAGAATTCACTCCCGGCACTATTTTTATTTTTTTAATATCACCACGCGCACGCGTATGCGCGAGACCGTGAACATCGAAAAATAGTTAATAAAAAACTGATTTTAGGTGAAATTACGCTCATGTTTATTAACTTTGCGGGGAAATGTAGTGTCTTCAATGTCTGACTGCACATATACCCTGACCATTGACCGCGGCAACACAAGCGCCAAACTTGCAATATGGAGGTCGCCGGAGTCATACGGCGGCACGTCGCAACACGTCGGCATGCCGGAATGCTGCCGGCGCATATGTGTGCGGATGCTGACAGCCGCGGACATTGCCGGCATTTGCCGCGATTATGACATATGCCGGGCCATATGGTGCTCTGTGGCCGATGACGCCGACACACCCTCCGAGGCCTTGCAGCTTCTGCAGCAGCTATGCCCCGCAGTGACGGTGCTGACCGTTGACACCCCCACCCCGCTCACCGTGGGCTATGCAACCCCCCATACTCTCGGCGTTGACAGGCTGGCCGCCGCCGTGGGCGCTTACTCGCTTGCGGAATGCCACGGACGCGACATTCTTGTCTCTGACATCGGCACGGCCATAACCTATGACCATGTCAGTCCCGCCGGACAATACGAGGGAGGCAACATTGCTCCGGGCATATTCATGCGCCTGTGCGCCCTGCACCACTACACGGCACGGCTGCCGCAGACAGAGACTGACGGCCCGGTGCCCCTGTGGGGATATGACACTGACACAGCTCTGCGCTCCGGGGCTATAAACGGCGTTGTGGCAGAACTGGAGTTTTACCGCAGCCGTCTGGGTGAGGACAGCGCCGTGGTGCTCACCGGCGGAGCTGCCGCACTTATTGCCGACAGACTTTCATTCAAACCGACAGTCATCCCTGACCTTGTGGGACTTGGATTATACTTCATCCTGCATTTCAACCAATAAAACTGAATCTTTCAACAGCATACAGACATTGCCTCAAGGCACATAGAAACCAGAAAAAAACATCGAATTCCATATGATGAAACCCATCAAGACACTGACAGTCATCCTTTTCACCGCCATTTCAGTTCTGGCGACAATGGCCCAGAACTCCGTCATATCGCCCTACTCACGTTTCGGCTACGGCATACTCAGCGACAATGCCACCTCAGCCCAACGCTCAATGGGCGGAGTGGGCTACGCCATGCAATCCGGGCGCCAGACAAATGTGATGAATCCGGCATCGTACGCAGCCATTGACTCACTGACTTTCCTCTTTGACATGGGCGTTGACTTCACAACCCTATGGAGCAAAGAAAACGGCCACAGCGAGAAAAATTATGGCGGAGGCCTTGACTACATCACCCTTCAGGTACCCATAGGCAAACACATGGGCGCATCGGTGGGACTGCTTCCCTACGGCTCCACGGGATACTCTTTCGGGAGCAAAATCAACAACGGAGCCACAAGCCGCAGCGGCTCGGGCAGTCTCAACCAGCTCTATCTGGGCTTTGCCGGCAATCCGTTCAAAGGCTTCTACGTGGGCTTCAATTTCGCCTACCTCTTCGGGACCATCGTAAACCAGGACTATGTAGTGGCCTCGATAGGCTCAACCTCGCTCTTTGAAAGACAGATGTCCGTGCGCGACTGGCGCGCCGACATCGGCATACAGTATAACCTGCCCATCACACGTCAGGACGAAGTCACACTCGGCGTGGTCTATTCCCCGCGCAAAGACCTGCACGGAAACGTCTACGGAATCTATTACGACACATCAGTCACACCCGTTGTCCCTGACACCGTTAATGCCGGTGACCACCGCATGAAAGGCCGTTACTCCACCCCTGAATCATGGGGCGCGGGATTAAACTGGAAACACGGCAGCACACTGATGGTTGAGGCCGACTTCACCTATCAGCCATGGTCAAAAGCCAAATTCGGAGCCATTGAGCATTTTGAATCCACAACTTTTGCCGACCGCTACCGCATAGCCGGCGGCCTGCAGTTCACACCCGCACAACGCGGAGGTTACTTCAAACGCATTAACTACCGTATGGGTGCCTTCTACAACCGCGATTACATAACCGTACGCGGCAACAACGTGCGCGACATCGGCGTATCTCTTGGTTTCGGATTCCCGGTGCCGGCATTCAAGACCATAGTCAATCTCGGCTTTGAATACCGCCATCGTCAGGCCTATCCGCAGGCCCTTCTCAAAGAGAATTACCTCAACATCACACTCGGCATAAACTTCAACGAGATGTGGTTCAGGAAAAACAAACTTTATTGATCGGAGCGTCAACCCTTTCCGGAAACCACATCCCACCGCATATATGCGCAGTCTGCTCACATTCCCCGCGCTCATTCTCCTTGCAGGCATCATAGCCTCGTGCGAGGATGAAAAGCGCACATATGTGGCAAACATCACAGACCCTGCGCACACGCCGACAATGGTCACGGAAAATGTCTCCACGCTGATAAGTGACTCCGGCTACACCCGATATCACATAACCAGCCCCATATGGAACATCTACGACGAAGCCAAAGATCCGTTCTGGACATTTCCCCGGGGACTTGAGCTGGAGCAATATGATCTGGCCATGCGGCCGGCGGCCAACATGCGGTGCGACAGTGCCGTCTACTTCTCAAACCGCCGCCTCTGGCGTCTGGACGGCGATGTGGTGATGGTCAACGTGCTCCGCGACTCTTTCCTGACACAACAGCTTTTCTGGGATCAGACAGCATCCAAGCTCTACTCAGACTCTTTCATACACATAGTGCGGTCAAACCACATCATAGAGGGCTATGGGTTCATCTCCAACCAGGAAATGACCGAATACTCCGTAAACCGACCCACGGCCATCATCCCTCTTGACCCTGAGAAGACACCCGGTTCACATGCGCCGGCCGCCGACACCGCTGCCGGGCAACAATATACCGACCCCTCCGGCCGCCCCATGGCCCCCATACGCGCCTCACAACGCGCAGCCACCGCCCGTGAGTTCCTGACTCCGCAGAATCCATAAAACAATTATAAGTACAAGCACCTCCCATAACACATGACCCCCTGGATTATTATTACCGTTGTCTCGCTTGTCTGTTCCGCACTCTTCTCCGGAACAGAGATCGCCTACATCACGGCCGACCGCGTACGCACTCAGATTGATGTGAAACGCGGCGGCCTGCTGGGGCGCATAATCCACCGGTTCTACTCCGACACCGAATTCTTCATCTCATCCATACTGGTGGGCAACAACGTGATGCTTGTGATCTACGGAATGGGAGCCGCCTATTTCCTTGAGCCATGGATAACCTCAATGGTGCATGACAATGAGGCCCTGTTGCTGATAATACAGACCCTCATATCCACAATGGTCATACTCCTCACCGGCGAATTCCTGCCCAAGACCATCTTCCGCATCAACCCCAACAGTTCCCTGAAACTGTTCGCCATACCCATCTACTGCTTCTATATTATCTTCTACCCTCTGTCATGGCTCACAAATGCCATCTCAAAAGCATTGATGCGGCTGGTGGGCATAAAAGAGACCAAACCACGTCTACGGGCCCTCTCTGTAGGTGACCTCAACGATTATCTTGAGGAAAGCATAGACTCCCTCAACGAGAAAAAAGAAGCCGTTGAAAATGAAGTGAAGATATTCCACAACGCCCTTGACTTCTCAACCACCCACCTGCGTGACTGCATGCTGCCGCGAAACGAGATCGTGGCAGTAAACAACGACACCGCAACACGCCAGGAGCTTGTGCGGCTTTTCACATCCTCGGGACGCTCAAAGATACTTGTCTATCGCGATGACATAGACACAATTCTGGGTTATATACACGTCAGTGAACTGCTGCGCGCCGACAATGACTGGCACGAACACATCAATCCGGTGTTGTTCGCACCCGAGACCCTTCTGGCAAATGTGATGATGCGCCGTCTGCTCAGTGAAAAGCGCTCAATAGCCATTGTTGTTGACGAGTTCGGAGGCACCGCAGGAATGGTGACACTCGAGGACCTTGTCGAGGAAATATTCGGCGATATACGCGACGAGCACGACAAACCGGCGCTGACAGCACGCGCAATAGCTCCCGATGTCTACGAATTTGCCGGACGCTGTGAGATAAGCCATCTCAACGAAGCTTTCAACCTTGATATCCCCGAGGATGACGACTACCAGACAATAGCAGGCTACATCCTGAACGCCACCGGCACCATCCCCGACACCGGCGAGACCGTAATTCTGGGCAACTTCAAATTCGAGATACTGAAAAAGTCAGCCAACCGTCTGGAGCTGCTCCGGGTAACGCGCATGGCATTGCAAGAAAACGAAAACGAATAACACAAACAACCATTCTCATGAAAATATTCCGACTACTTCAGACCGCAGCCTTCTTTACGGCTGCTTTTACCCTCTCCGGGTGTACCGACAACAACAGCAACGAAGAGGACAACGAACTGACCTACAACTATACATTTGAGACACAGGACGAATTCACAAAACAAGGCTACTGGGTGGAGACATTCAACCCCGATGTGAAAACCATAGGCTATTACCCGTTTCTTGTCCTCACCCACAGCGCTCAGAACAATGGCGGCGTAAAATACTGGGACGGCTTTACGCCCGTCCGTGCCTCTGACAATGCCGACCATGACGGTAACTGGGCTGATTATGTGTGGGGTTCCGCTGCCGGAGGCGGCTATGCACGCAGCCAGAACTATGTGCTTGGCAAATGGAACGATGCCGAGAGCTACGATGCCGTGCCAAAGAATCCCGTATGCGGAATCTACAACCAAGTGCCGGCTACCCCCCTGAACATCACCGTCTGCAACAGCAGCTATGTCTATCACACAATGATGTCAGAGGAGTTTGCGCTGACATCTTCCGATTATCTGCGCCTTGTCATAAAAGGCGTTGACTCAAAAGGAGAGGTTACAGGCACCGTTGTGCACACCCTTGCCGAAAACGGAGTTGTCAAAAACCAATGGGAACAGATCAGCCTCAGTGTACTGGGCAAAATAAACATGATGTACGTGCAGCTGCAAAGCAACCGCCAGTTCGGAGAAACTCCCGGATGCATCCCCCCATACTTCTGCATTGACAACCTCCAGATATACTATCTCTACTGATCCCTCCGGACAGGAATCCCTGCCGCTTATAAATCCTGATAATACCGGCCGCCATGTCTATTCTGAAAAAAACAGCAATATTACTATACAGTATCTTCATTTTCGGCATCAATGCCATGGCGCAACCGGGTGTTATCCGCGTCAACAGCATAGGTTATCTGCCTGATGACATAAAAGCGGCAGTGTTTCTGGGCGACTTCTATCCTGAACAGGATGACATAACACTGACCGACAGCTCAGGCAACACCTTTGCCGTTGACAGCATTGTGGCCGCGCCGGCATGGCAACCGGGGCAACCGGCCTCAAGGATCTACTTCAGTTCCCTCACCACTCCGGGCATCTACACCATGCGCATCCCCGATGCCGACACAGTGCATTTCCGCATCGGTAAAGACGTCTATGCCACAAACGGGCTTAACGAGCTGCCGCTCAACTACCTGCGTCAGCAGCGCTGCGGATTCAACCCCATACACGGCACCGGCTGTCACCACAACGACGGCTTTCTTGTGCTGGCCGGTGACCGCGACGGCGAGCATGTGGACGTGACCGGCGGCTGGCACGATGCGTCAGACTATCTCCAGTATCTCACAACATCGGCCAACACCGTCTACCAGATGCTGTTCGCCTACACCCGCAATCCCGAAGTCTGGGCAGACAATTTCGACTCTCTTGGAAAACCGGGGTCAAACAACATCCCTGACATCCTTGATGAGGCACGATGGGGCCTGGAATGGATGCTCCGCATGAACCCCGAACCGGGACTCTACCTCAACCAGATTGCCGATGACCGAGACCACCGCTATGTCGGCGTCCCGGCAAATGACAGCGTTGACTATGGGCGCGGTCCCGGTAACGGCAGACCCGTATATCCCTGTTCAGGCAAACCGTACGGACTCTTTGACAACAAGAACCGAAGCACCGGCCAGGCATCTTCAGTGGCCAAATTCGCATCCTCTTTCGGCCTGGGCGCACAAGTTTTTGCCGGCATAGACAAAGCCTTTGCAGATACCCTCGATGCGCGCAGTCACGCCGCCTACCTGTTTGCCGAGGAAAATCCCGGAGCATGTCAGACAGCTCCCTGTCGCTCGCCTTATTTCTATGAGGAAGACAACTGGACCGACGACCTTGAGCTGGCAGCATTTACCCGTTACCGTAAAACAGGTGACACGAAACTGCGCGTCCGCAGCGCCGAACTGGCGCGCATGGAGCCGGTCACCCCATGGATGGGCGCGGACTCGGCACGCCACTACCAGTGGTATCCATTCCTGAACCTCGGTCACTATCATCTTGCCGCCGACCGCGCCAATCCGCACCGGGCAGACATGGTTGCACTGCTGCGCCAAGGCATTGCAAACGTGGCTGAGCGCGGAAAAACAAATGCTTTCCGCAACGGAGTGCCATTCATATGGTGTTCAAACAACCTGGCTGTGGCATTTGTGACACAAGCCATGCTCTACCGCGACCTTACCGGCGACAACACATTCCGCGAAGCCGAGACAGCGGTGCGTGACTGGCTCTTCGGCGTCAATCCCTGGGGCCAGACAATGATAATCGGTGCAGCCCAAGCATCTCCGTCTGACCCGCATTCCGCACTGACAGACATTGAGATAAACGGCAGACCGGGGGTAGAGCATCTTGCCGGCGGACTTGTTGACGGACCTGTGTACAGTTCCATCTTCAACTCGCTCAAAGGCGTGCATCTGCGGCATGATGACCATTTCGCTTCCTGGCAAGGAGGGCGCGCCGTTTACCACGATGACTTCTCTGACTATTCCACCAACGAACCCACCATGGACGGCACTGCATCGCTCACCTACATGCTGGGACGTCTGGCCGCCCAAAGCCGCTGAGCCGCCGCGGCGGCACCAGGACGCCCACAGCCCGATAACGTCCATCCGGCATCACCAAAAGCCTCCGGTGGCTCATAAAAGGTGAAAAAGTTGTAAAATGGCCGGTTGCAGTCAAGTGTTTGGAAAAATTTGCGTAAATTCGCATTTCCAAGCATCATGATTGAACTTGTTGACATATACAAGAGCTATGGCGATGTGGAGGTTCTGCGCGGAGTGGATCTGTGCATAGAGCCTCACCGCGTCACCTGCATTGTGGGCCCAAGCGGCGCCGGCAAATCAACATTGCTGCAGATACTCGGCACACTTGACAAAGCTGACCGTGGCCGCGTGCTCTACGACGGCGAGGATGTTGGCGCGCTCACAGACCGGCGCCTCTCCCGATTCCGCAACAGTCACATAGGTTTTGTTTTCCAGATGCACCGGCTGCTGCCTGAGTTCACTCTTCAGGAGAATGTTGCCCTCCCGGCAATGATAGGAGGCACACCACGCGCTCAGGCCATGGACCGTGCAGCCGACCTGCTGCGCACAATGGGCCTCAGCGACCGGCTCACACATCGGCCCGCACAACTCAGCGGCGGAGAAGCCCAACGCGGCGCCGTGGCACGCGCGCTTGTGAACAGGCCCATGGTTGTGCTTGCCGATGAGCCTTCAGGAAGTCTGGACTCGCACAACCGCGAGGAACTGCACCGACTGTTCTTTGAACTCCGCGACACGCTTGGCACAACTTCCGTGATAGTGACTCACGACGAATCTCTTGCCGCTGACGCCGATGTCACAGTGCACATAGCAGACGGCACCATCATGTCACAAAAAAGAAAATAAAACAACAATATTTATACATAACATCCGTAATAATTGCCAATTCATTAAATAACATTGAAAAATATGACAAAAACACTCAGGAAACTCACATTGCTGACACTTGCATTCGCACTGGCAGCTGTTTCATTCACCGCCTGCAACGATGATGACAACAACATCCCGGACAACGCTTTCACATACCGCATGGTCACCTTCGAGGCACAGAACGACAACGGAAGCGTCTTCACATATCAGGAAGGCGAATACACCCCTGTCATCACCCTTACAGCCACACAACGCATTGACACCGAGAAAGTGAAGATCGGCCAGCGTCTGGTCATCGCCTACCGTGACGCATTTACCCCCGGAGATGCATCGGACGGCAACATATCCCTTGTCGGCTACGTACCCGTACACAACGGAGTGCTGGAGCGCGGCACAAGCAACGACAGCGACGGCTTCCGCTCAAATATGGTTCAGATGGCCAGCGAGTGGATAACCGGCAAATGGCTGAACATAAACATGTCCGCCATACTGCGTTCCGAGCCCAAGTCATTCAGACTGGTGGCTGACGAGAGCACCCTCAACGAGGAATATCCCTCCGTCTACCTCCTTTTCCAGACGGATGATCAGGACCGCGGCACACTCAAGACCGTCTATGCCTCATTTGACATAGAATGGCTGTGGAGCGATGACAACCCCTGCAAAGGCTTCATCCTGAAAACGGCCAACCAGAACGGTCCGCATGACTTCCAGTTTGACAAACGACCCAAAATCACCCCTGCTGACTGACAAACGACCCCGCGGATGCCGGACACCGGCATCCGCATAAACATAAAATCCCAAAAACAAACAGAAATGGAAAACAAACAGAACGAGATCAAAATAGAACTTACCCCCGAAGTTGCCGCCGGACACTACTCCAACCTGGCTGTCATAGCCCATTCAGCCGGCGAATTCTTTCTGGATTTCATAGCCGTATCTCCCAACATCCAGCAGGCCAAAGTGCAGACCCGCGTCATCATGACTCCGGAAAATGCCAAGAACCTGCTCTTCGCCCTGCGTGACAACCTCACAAAATATGAGAGCACATACGGCGAGATTGAGCGCAAACTTCCCAAGAACCCCACCGAAGGCAACAACGGCTTCACAGCCTGATCACCGCAGTCACCAGATCCCCCTGACAGGCAATGAAAGAACACAATCTCTGCATTTACAACTCCCTGAGCCGCGTCAAAGAAGCTTTCAGCCCCCTGCATCCCGGCATGGTAGGCATGTACGTCTGCGGACCGACAGTCTACGGTGACGGTCATCTGGGACACGCACGTCCGGCAATAACATTCGACGTTGTGGCCCGCTACCTGCGCCATCTCGGCTACAAAGTGCGCTACGTGCGCAACATCACAGACGTGGGCCATCTGGAGCACGATGCCGATGACGGCGAGGACAAAATAGCAAAAAAAGCACGTCTTGAACAGCTTGAGCCCATGGAAGTGGTGCAGTACTACCTGACACGCTACCACGACGCCATGCGTGCCCTCAATGTGCTGCCACCGTCCATAGAACCCCACGCATCCGGACACATCATAGAGCAGATAGAGTATATCAAAACCATCCTTGACGCCGGATACGCCTACGTCAGCGAAGGCTCGGTATACTTCGATGTTCCCAAATTCAACGCCGACCACGGCTACGGAAAACTCTCAGGGCGCAACATTGATGAACTGCTGGCCACAACACGCGCACTGGACGGTCAGGAACAGAAGCACAACCCGGCCGATTTCGCATTGTGGAAAAAAGCATCGCCCGAGCACATCATGCACTGGCCGTCACCCTGGAGCGAGGGATTTCCCGGATGGCATCTTGAATGCTCAACCATGAGCGAGAAATATCTTGGCGAGACATTTGACATACACGGAGGCGGCATGGACCTCAAGTTCCCGCATCACGAGTGCGAGATAGCCCAGTCAGTGGCTCATAACGGCCATCCCACCGTCAAGACATGGATGCACAACAACATGATCACCATCAACGGCAAGAAGATGGGCAAAAGCCTCGGCAACTTCATCACGCTCCAGGAGTTCTTCACAGGCTCACATCCGTTGCTGACACAGGCTTACACCCCGATGACCATCCGCTTCTTCATCCTCCAGGCACACTACCGCGGCACCGTTGACTTCAGCAACGAAGCCCTGCAGAGCGCCGAAAAAGCCCTTGCGCGCATCACAGAGGGCGTGCGCCGTCTGGACGAGCTGAAGCCGGCGGAAACCCCTACAGTCACAGATCAGGAAATAGCCGATCTCTGGAACAAATGCTACGAAGCCATGGACGACGACTTCAACACACCGGTGGTCATAGCACACCTGTTTGACGCATGCCGCATCATCAACCAGATCAACGACGGCACCGCCACAGCATCAGCCGCACAGATAGACTCCCTGCGCTCACTGATGCAGACATTCCTGACTGACATCCTCGGCGTCACCACTGCCCTCGGAGGCACAGACACCCGGACAGACCTCAAACCGTTCGAGGACGCCGTTGACCTTCTTCTGCAGGTGCGCTCCGACGCCAAAGCCCGCAAAGACTGGGCTACCAGTGACCTTATCCGCGACCGCCTGGCCGCCATAGGCTTTGACGTCAAAGACACCCGCCAAGGATATGAGTGGTCACTGAAATGACCTGCGGCGAGTTCATTGAACGCGCCATAGAAGCGCTTCCCTACATCCCTAACGGCCAGCAATCAGCAGTGCTGGGCGCGTTGACGCGGTTCTGCTCCATGAATGGCCGGGCGAACCGCGAACGCGTATTTGTGCTCAACGGATACGCCGGCACCGGAAAGACCAGCCTCATCGGCGCTCTGGTCAAGACACTGCGCTCTCTGTCAGTGCCCGTGGTGCTGATGGCGCCCACAGGCCGCGCCGCAAAAGTGTTCAGCGCCTATGCCGGTATGCGAGCCGGCACAATCCACCGCCGCATCTACCGGCACTCACTCAACGGCGAGCCTCCCGGCATGCAGACAAACAAAGAGAAAAACGCAATCTTCATCGTCGATGAAGCCTCGATGATCAGCGGCACCGATGATGCCGGAGGCCAGAACCTGCTTGAAGATCTGCTGCAATACGTATATACCGGTGAGAACTGCCGCCTCATCCTTGTAGGTGACACAGCACAGTTGCCCCCGGTGGGATGCGAGACATCGCCGGCCATGGACACAGGAGTGCTCCACACCTACGGCCTTGCCGTCACCCATGCCACACTCACCGCCGTGGCCAGACAGGATGAACTGTCCGGAATACTTGCCAACGCCACCCGCCAGCGACGGGCAATGCGCCTGTCTCCACTCCCGCAGCCACGGCTGGAGACCGATGGCTATGACGATGTAGCCGTCATATCCCCCGAAGAACTGGCCGACGTGCTGGCATCGGCCTATGCCCGGGCTGATGGCGTGGAAGACACCATTCTGGTGACACGCTCAAACCGCCGCGCCGTTGACTTCAACCGTGCCATACGCTCCCAGGTGCTCTATTACGAGGAAGAACTTGTACGCGGTGAACTGCTCATGGTTGCCAAAAACAACTACTACTGGCAACGCGGCGTGAAAGGTCTTGACTTTGTGGCCAACGGTGACATCGTGCGCATTGAGCGCGTATACGGTACCGAGAACCGCTACGGATTCCGCTTTGCCGATGTCCGCGCCTGCCTGCCTGACTGCCCGGGCCCGGACAGCGAACCCGTGACATTCGACACCAAAATAATGCTCGAGACACTCTCGGCTGACACTCCCGCATTGTCCTCGGAACGTCTGCGTGCTCTCTACCAGGCCATTGCGTTGGAGACCATGCAGAACACAGAAGTGACATCCCGCTCCCTGTCAGCCATCCTCCGCAACAGCCCGTGGTGGAACGCCCTGCAAGTCAAATACGCCTATGCGGTGACATGCCACAAGGCACAGGGCGGACAATGGAATGACGTGGTGGTTGACATGGTGGGAATCGCACCCGATGCCATAGGCCTTGACTTCTACCGCTGGCTCTACACGGCTACCACACGCGCCCGGCGTCGCCTCTACTACCTGATGGCTGCTGCTGACTGACGGCATACTCAACAACAGGACGCTCGGCTCTCCTATGAGGAGGAGGGAGGAGACGGGCCGTTACACTTATTAATGAAATCTTAGTTGAACCTGCGTTGGAATCATAGCAGAATCAGCCAAAGAAAATATTTGTCGGAAAACTTGGCAGTTATCAGGAAAAATCATAACTTTGCGAAGTTTTTTGGGCAATGTCCAATGGGCGAGGTATGCTTCGCCCGTCGCGTTGTCACCATTGAGAATAAGAAATTATGGGCAAATTCACAGAATTTCAGCTGCCACTCAAGAGCCTGCCTGCCGGAGAGCACCGCTACAACTATCATCTTGACAAGCGGTTCTTTGACAACATGGAGAGTGCCGATGTGCGCGATGCCGACATTGACGCCGCACTTACCGTGGTGCACAAGAGTGACGTCTATGACCTCACCATGCACCTGACAGGCACCATTACCGTGCCCTGTGACCGGTGTCTGGATGACCTGGGACTGCCCGTGGACACCACATACCACATAATGGTAAAATACGGTGATGCCTACCGCGATGACTCCGACGAACTTCTGGAAATACCGGAATCCGAGAGCACACTCAACGTGGCATACATGCTCTATGACACCGCCTCGCTGGCCATCCCCATGAAACACGTCCACCCCATGGGCAAATGCAACCGCCAGATGAGCTCCGTGCTCAGAAAACACCGGGCACACAGCGCCGATGACGCCGATGCCGAACTTGAGAACCGCCTTGTTGACGAGATGGACTCAATGGATGCGGTTTCCGAGATTCCCGCAGACCCCAGGTGGGACGCCCTCCGCGGACTTGGCTCCGGCAACACAGACACAGACGGTGACAGCGAATGAAAAAACGCAGACACATCACCGACAGAATATAACAAGTACAACAACGATAAAAACCAATAAAGAAAAATGGCACATCCTAAACGCAAACAATCCAAGACACGTACGGCCAAACGCCGCACCCATGACAAGGCTGTGGAACCCACACTGGCTCTCTGCCCCAACTGCGGAGCCTGGCACATCTACCACACCGTATGCGGCGAATGCGGATACTACCGCGGACGTCAGGCCATAGTCAAAGACGCGGCTCTCTAAGGCCACGCAGCGTGCTCACACGCACAATATCCGCAGCAGCGAACCTGTAGGCCGTAAGGGCTTACGGGCGTTTGCTGTACATCAATAAATGCAACCCATTCACTTTATTCATACAAATGACAAACGCCCGTATTTCCGGAATATCCTCCTATCTTCCCGATGACATACTCGACAACGATATGCTCTCAAAGATGGTGGAGACAAGTGACGAGTGGATCACCACACGTGTAGGCATCAAAGAACGCCGCATACTTCACAAACCGGTAGGTTCATCATATATGGGAATCATCGCCGTGCAGCGCCTTCTTGACAGCACCGGCATAAACCCCGATGACATTGATCTGCTCATCTGCCCCACTTCAAACCCAGACTACCGTTTCCCGTCCACAGCCTCCGTCATCATTCATGGCGCAGGACTCAACAATTGTTATGGCTACGACATTCAGGCGGCATGCGCAGGCTTCATTGTGGGCATGCAGGACGCCAACGGATATATCCGCTCGGGCCTTTACAAAAACATAATAGTTGTCTGCACAGAGAAAATGTCCTCGATGGTCAACTACGAGGACCGGCAGACATGCGCGCTGTTCGGTGACGGCGCCGCGGCCGTGCTTGTGCAGCCCACAGAAGAAGAAGGCATGGGCGTGCGCGATGCCGTGCTCCACGTTGACGGCAGCGGTCTGGAATACCTGGTGATGCCCGGCGGAGGCTCGGCACTGCCATTCTGCCAGGACGTGCTCGACAAAAAACAGCACCTCCTGTTCCAGGACGGCCGCCACGTCTACAAACACGCCGTGACAGACATGCTCACATCGACACTCGATGTGATGAAGCGCAACAACCTGACCGTCGATGACATAACCTATCTGGTGCCCCATCAGGCCAACCTGAGGATCATCGAAGCCGTGGCTGACAAAGCCGGAGTGCCGATGGACAAAGTCCTTGTCAACATCCAGCACACCGGCAACACATCGGCAGCTTCAATTCCCGTATGTCTTGACGAGTACAAACACATTCTCAAGAAAGGGGACAAGATCATACTCACCGCTTTCGGAGCCGGATTCACATGGGGAGCCATGTATCTGGTATGGGACATGTGATGCCGACCCACGGCCGTTGCATAATTTCCCACTCCGGTCATGCAGATGACAGAAATTTTTACGGCAATAGCATCTTTTGGGGTGCTATTGTTGTTTTAATAGCGGATACATAACTTAAAAACACAAAGACATGGGCATACAGCATAAAGCAGGTTTTGTCAATATAGTTGGCAATCCCAACGTAGGAAAATCAACACTGATGAATGACCTGGTGGGAGAACGCATGAGTATAATAACCTCAAAGGCACAGACCACCCGCCACCGCATAATGGGCATAGTAAACACCGATGACTACCAGATTGTGTTCTCTGACACCCCGGGAGTCCTGTCACCGAAATACAAGCTTCAGGAAAGCATGCTCAGCCAGAGCGAAGGCGCGCTCACTGATGCCGATGTCCTTGTCTATGTCACAGACGTGGTTGAGGACCCGCAGAAAAACGCCGCTTTCCTTGCAAAAGTGGCTGCCGAAAAAATTCCCGTACTGTTGGTCATCAACAAAATAGATCTGGTGAAAGACCAGATCCAGCTTGAAGAAATAGTTGACCGCTGGCGCGGCATACTCCCTGCCGCAGAGATCTTCCCGACATCGGCCAAAGAGCACTTCAACGTCAGCAACCTGATGACGCGCATAGTGGAGCTGCTCCCCGAGCACGCCCCGTACTTCGGCAAAGACGCGCTGACAGACAAACCCGCCCGGTTCTTTGTCACTGAAATCATCCGCGAGAAAATCCTGCTCAACTACGACAAAGAAATTCCATACTCAACGGAAGTCATAGTTGAGAAATTTGACGAGAAAGAGAACGCCATACACATAATGGCCGTGATCTACGTGGAACGCGACTCCCAGAAAGGAATACTCATAGGCCACGGAGGCAAGATGCTCAAACGCGTGGGCACCGAGGCACGCAAGGACATAGAGACATTCTTTGGCAAAAGCGTATTCCTTGAAATGTTTGTGAAAGTGGAGGCCAACTGGCGCAACCGCGAGAACAAACTGCGCGAATTCGGCTATATGGAATGACCTCCGGCCGGAGCCAAACAAGCATAACTACAAAACATAAACACTGACAATGTCACAATTAGTAGCTATAGTAGGACGGCCCAATGTGGGCAAATCAACACTTTTCAACCGTCTGACCCAGACACGTACAGCCATCGTGGACCCCACAGCCGGCACCACACGTGACCGCCAGTACGGCAAAGTCGACTGGAACGGCAAAGAGTTCAGCATAGTGGATACCGGCGGATGGGTGGTCAACAGCGAAGACATCTTTGAGAGCGAGATAAACAAACAGGTGGAACTTGCCATAGAGCAGGCCGACGAGATTCTTTTCGTGGTTGATTCCACCAACGGGGTCACCGACCTTGATGACCATGTTGCCGAGATTCTGCGCAAAAGCAAAAAACCGGTGATACTGATCGCCAACAAGGTAGACTCAAACGAGTGGCTCTATAACGTTCCTGAATTCTACAGTCTGGGTCTGGGCGATCCCTACCCTGTCTCGGCGGTAAACGGATATGGCACGGGAGACCTCCTTGACGAGGTTGTCAAGAAACTTCCCGAGCGTGACAGCGACGAGGAAGCACACCTGGACAACATCCCCCGCTTTGCCATCGTAGGGCGTCCAAATGCAGGCAAATCAAGCCTCATAAACTCATTCATCGGCGAAGACCGCCATATAGTCACAGACGTGGCAGGCACCACGCGCGACTCCATCTACACCCGCTACAACAAATTCGGCTTTGACTTCTATCTGGTTGACACCGCCGGCATACGCAAGAAGAACAAAGTCAATGAAAACATTGAATACTATTCGGTGATCCGCTCCATACGCGCCATTGAGGGAAGCGATGTCTGCATCCTGATGATTGACGCCTTGCGCGGGATAGAGGCCCAGGACGTCAACATCTTCTCGCTGATACAGCGCAACCGCAAAGGCCTGGTGGTGGTGGTCAACAAATGGGATCTTGTAGAGGACAAGAGCACAGCCGCCATGCGCCATTATGAGGAAGCCATCCGCAACCGTTTCGCTCCGTTCACGGATTTTCCCATAATCTTCAGCTCCGCACTCACCAAACAACGCATATTCAAAGTGCTTGAAACCGCCGTGCAGGTATATGAGAACCGCAAACGCACTGTGCCCACCTCACAGCTAAACACATACATGCAGGAGGTGATAAGCGCCTATCCTCCTCCATCAAACAAGGGGAAATATATAAAGATCAAATATATAACCATGCTCAAAGGAGCGCAGGTCCCCACATTCATATTTTTCTGCAACCTGCCCCAATGGGTCAAAGAACCATACAGACGCTATCTTGAGAACAAGATACGCGACAAATGGGACTTCTGCGGCACGCCCATAAACATATTCATGCGCGAGAAATAATGCCGTCCGTACTGACAGACATCCCCGGCAGGCAGGCCGCCAAATACGGGAAACGTACGGCTGTAGCATACTACAGAACCGGCGATGGCGTCCGCACGGAAATGTCATGGACAACATTTCACTCACAGATACATGACATGGCCGCGGCGTTTGTCCGCGCCGGTGTGGAACCGGGAATGCGCGTGGCAATCCTCTCTGCAAACTCACCGCAGATGCTTGTCACTGACTTTGCCGCATATGCAAACGGCGCAGTGACAGTGCCAATCTACGCAACAGCCTCAGACACACAGATCCGATACATACTCAACGACTGCGGGGCTGTAGCACTCATTGTGGGCGATGCCGGCAAACTCCACACAGTGATGGCGCTTGCCGGAGAATGCACGGCTCTGCGGTTAATCATCACGGTTGAGGATGCCTCCGACATCAAGCCGGATGCCGACACCAAAGTCCAGTGCATCACCTATAATGCATTTCTGAAAAGCGGACAAAAACGTCCGGACGCCGACAATGAAGTTACCGCGCGTTCAGCCGCCGTCAGTGACAGCGACATAGCCACTCTGATCTACACCTCAGGCACCACCGGCGAGCCAAAAGGCGCCATGCTGACACACGGCAACTTCAACGCCGTCATGAGAATACACCGTCAGCGACTGACAATGCTCAGCGACACAGACACATCGCTGTGCTTTCTGCCCCTGACACATATTTTTGAGCGAGCATGGTCATACTTCTGCCTTGACTCCGGAATGGTTGTGACAGTGAACGGCACACCCTCAGACGTCAACAAAGTGCTCCGCAAAGTGCACCCCACATGCATGTGCGCCGTGCCCCGCTTCTGGGAGAAAGTCTATACGGCCATCATGGAGAAAATAGAAAACGCCGGAACAATCAGGCGTTTTCTGATGCGTCGGGCCATGAAGATCGGCTGGCGCCGCAATCTTGTCTATGCGCGTATGGGCCTTAGTGTCCCGCGTATACTTGAATGGCGCTACCGCTTCTGGGATAAAAAAGTACTTTCTGCAGTCCGCGCGGCTATAGGCATAGACCATGGCAATATCTTCCCCACAGCGGGGGCGCCAATGTCACCTACGATAGTGGAATTCTTCCACAGCATGGGCGTCAACATAGTCATAGGCTATGGTCTGTCCGAGACAACCGCAACAGTGACATGCTATCCACAGACCGGCTACGAGATCGGCACCGTGGGGACACCCATGCCTGAAATCAGCGTAACCACCGGCGCCGAGGGCGAGATACTGGTGAAAGGGCCCACAGTTATGAAAGGGTATTACGGCAAACCGGAAGATACAGCAAAAGTTTTTGACTCGGACGGATGGTTTCACACCGGTGACGCAGGCACAATAGACGCTTCCGGCTCGCTCATACTCACCGAGCGCATCAAAGACCTTTTCAAGACCTCCAATGGCAAATACATAGCCCCTCAGGCTCTTGAGTCACGCCTTGCCGAGGACAGATACATTGAGCAGGTGGCCGTCATCGGCGAGTCACGCAAATATGTCACAGCAATCATCATCCCGGCATTCAAGGCCTTGCGCAAATATGCCCGTAGCAAGAAGATAGCATTCCGCAACAACACAGACCTTATCCGCAATCTGGACATCAGGGCCATGCTACAGCGCCGCATAGACCGCTGTCAGGCTGATCTCGCCGCTTTTGAGCAGGTGAAACGCTTCACATTGCTTCCCCATGAATTCACCATAGAAAGCGGAGAGCTGACAAACACACTCAAACTGCGGCGCCCCGTCATAAACCGTCATTACGCGCGCCAGATAGAGGAGATGTACAAATAAAACATTATCACGCCGGCAATGAAAAAAGAAGAAAAAAAATTACGGATAGCAATGCAGGGTGTGGCCGGATGCTTCCATGACGCCGCTGCGCGCGAGTATTTCAGCAACATCCCCACGGTGACAACAACCGGCTTCAACACCTTCCCCGAGCTTTTCCGGGCCGTGAGCGCCGACAGCAGTCTGCTCGGCATCGTAGCCATAGAGAACACCATTGCAGGCAGCATCCTCTCAAACTATGAGCTGCTGCGCCAGAGCGGCCTTGTCATAAAAGGAGAATACAAAAAACGTATCTCACACGTGCTCTGCGCGCTCCCGGGCCAGAGCATAGAAAGCGTGACAGAAGTCAACTCTCACCCCATGGCGCTGATGCAATGCGAGCAGTGGCTGCGCCGCCACCCGCACATGAAGATTGTTGAGCATTTTGACACCGCCGGATCAGCCATGGAAATAGCCCGCGACAACCTCACAGGCCATGCCGCCGTGTGCGGCGAATATGCCGCCACGCTCTATGGTCTTGACATTCTGGCCCGGTCTATCGAGACAAACAAGCACAATTTCACCCGCTTTCTGATCATCGGTGCGCCGCAACAGGAAGATGCGACGCAGAACCCCGACAAGGCATCGCTGATGTTCACCCTGCCACACAGTCAGGGAGCATTGTCGCGTGTACTCGCCATCCTGTCATTCTATGACCTGAACCTGTCCAAAATACAGTCAACACCCATCATAGGGCGTGAATGGGAGTACAGGTTCTACATTGATCTCACCTTCAATGACATGGAACGGTATCGGCAGGCTCTTGACGCTGTCAGACCGCTCACAAGCAACCTGCGCGTGCTTGGCGAATACCGCGACTGCCCGCCGCCCCAAGCATGATCAATTTTCCACGGCCGGAGAGATTGTCCTTATGACTCGGCAGGGATTGCCAACGGCAATGCTGTAGGGCGGAATATCTTTCACAACAACACTGCCGGCGCCTATCACTGAATTGCATCCTATGGTCACACCGGGCAGGATGGTGCTGTTGCCGCCTATCCACACTCCGCGCTCAATCCTCACCGGGTGCGCTATGGTGTCACAAAGAGACATCCCCGGACGCTCACGCACAGGCATGCGTTCCGAGAGATGCACTGAATGCGTGGCGGTGAAAATCTTCACATCCGGAGCAATCATCACATTATCCTCAATATCAATGCGGTTGTTATCCAGAAAAGTGCAGTTCATATTGACAATGACATTGCTGCCAAAGTGAATGTGACGCCCATATTCACAGCGGAAGTCTATGTCAATGTAAACATTCTCACCGATGCTCCCAAACATCTGCCTGTATATGTCCTGCTTGGCCTCCTGGTCGGCATAGTCCGTTTCACGCAACCGGCGCAGTAGCCGCTTGTTGCGGACGGCCATTTCCTTTATCTCAGGCGAAGATCCATCAAACGGCTCCCCGTCAAGGCATTTCTGATATTCCGATTTCATTCTGCCTGTGGTTTAAGAATTAGTATATTGTATGAACGTAGCCATTATCCATGTCCACATACAAAGATACACAAAATTTGGCATTGCGGCCGTTTATTCGTATATTTGCCATATGGAAGCCTACATAGTATCAGCACGCAAATACCGTCCATCAACATTTGCGTCAGTGGTGGGTCAGAACGCCCTGACATCCACCCTCAAAAATGCCATAGCCACTGACCGGCTGGCACATGCCTATCTGTTCTGCGGAAGCCGCGGAGTGGGCAAGACCAGCTGCGCGCGCATATTCGCCAAGACCATCAACTGTCAGAACCGCACCGCCGACGGCGAGGCATGCAACACATGTCCGTCATGCCTGTCTTTCAATGAAAACCGTTCGCTGAACATCATCGAGCTCGATGCCGCCTCGCACAACAGCGTCAATGACATCAAAACGCTCATAGAGCAGGTGATGGTGCCTCCCACTGACGGCCGCTACCGTGTGTTCATAGTCGATGAGGTGCACATGCTCTCAAACCAGGCTTTCAATGCTTTTCTGAAGACTCTTGAGGAACCACCGGCACATGCCATCTTCATCCTTGCAACAACAGAAAAACACAAGATAATCCCCACCATACTGTCGCGCTGCCAGATCTATGACTTCAACCGCATCACCATCAGCGACATGGTTGAGCATCTGGGATATGTTGCAAAAAAAGAAGGCATAACAGCTGAGCCGGCAGCCTTAGGCGTCATTGCGCGCCATGCCGACGGAGCAATGCGCGATGCCTTGAGCATATTTGACCAGGTGGCCGCATCATCGCGCGGAAACATCACCTATGCGTCCACAATAGAGAATCTCAACGTCCTTGACAACAGCTATTTTGAGCGCCTGACAGACTGTTTTGCCGCCGTTGACATACCCGGAGCGCTGGCCATATACAACGACATACGTGCCAAAGGATTCGACGCCCTCTTTTTCATAAACGGTCTGGGATCATTCATCCGTGACATGATGGTTGCGCGTGACCCGCGGACATTGCCTATGCTCGAGGCCACAGAAGATGTGCGCCAGAACATGGCTACACGCGCACAGGCATTCAGCCCGGACTTCTTCTACAGGGCCATGAGCATCCTCAACGATGCCGATCTTAATTACCGTACAGCTTCAAACAAGCAGTTTCTGGTTGAACTGACCATCATAAAACTGTGCCAACTACTCAGCCCCTCGACCCCGGCGATGACGCCGAGGGGCAACTGAAACCCATCGCCGCATTCACCACCGCACCGCAGACGCCTGAGAAACCGGCGTCCTCTGCTGCAGCAATCGCACCGCATACCCAACCGCCGATGCAGAGCGCCGGGGAGCGCCATGCGCTGTCGGCAGGCGCTCCCACGGCAGCCGCGGGGACAGTATCCATGCACACGATGCCGACTGGCAACGCAGCGTCCCGACGCACGTCTTTGGGAGCGCCACGCCTCAGCCTGTCACGCCAACGCAATGAAGCGCCCCAAGCCGCCGCGCCGACACAGAGTCATCCACAGGCCACGGCATCATACACCCCTGCACAATTCACCGCGGCATGGACAGCATACATCGAGGCCCATACCACCCACCGCATTCTTGTCAACACAATGCGCGCATCCATCCCTGCCCATGTCAAGGACCACCGGTATGTGATGACCGTGGAAAATGACATACAGGTTGAAACTCTGCACGGCGCAATGCCTGACATTCTGGCATATATGCATTCCACACTCGGCAATGACCTTATTGAGATAGACGTGCGCTCAAACAGCGGGGAAATTTCTCCGGCAACATGGAACGAGCGCGAGGTTGTGGCCGATATGGCCCGGCGCCATCCCGGTCTGTCGCACTTCATCAAAGAGCTTGACTTGAAATTCAACTGATTACATCATCTTATTATGACAAAAGAAGAGGCTGCATCGCGCGCACGATGCAGCCTCTTCCTCACTATTTAAATCTTACCTACTGTCTAATATCAGTCTATGGCCTCATCTGCAGGATATCCGCCCATCTCGCGAATTGCGTTCTTGAGCATCACATACTGCTGGAAAAGGTGGTTGACAGGAACTTCATCCTTTGTATAGTCATGCATGGGGCTCTTGAGGAAGAAACTCAGGAAGCGCTGTGTGCCATAGCGGCCGGCACGTGCTGCAAGGTCGCTGAGCAGGACGAGGTCCAGACACAGGGGCGCGGCAAGGATTGAGTCGCGGCAGAGGAAGTTGATCTTTATCTGCATGGGATAACCCATCCAGCCGAAGATGTCAATGTTGTCCCAGCCCTCTTTGTTGTCGTTGCGCGGGGGATAGTAGTTGATGCGCACTTTGTGGTAGTAGCCTTTGTGCTCATTGCCTTCGCCGCCGCAGTCAGCGCCGTAGAGATCGGGCTGATCCTCGGCCACAAGGATTGACTCAAGAGTGGAGAGTTTGGAAACTTCTTTGGTGCGGAAGTTTGCGGGCTCGTCAAGAACAAGACCGTCGCGGTTTCCGAGGATGTTTGTGGAGAACCATCCGTTGAGGCCCAGGCAACGTGTGCCGATGATGGGAGCAAAGCCTGATTTTACAAGTGTCTGACCGGTCTTGAAGTCTTTACCGGCAATAGGCATATGTGTCTTTTCGGCAAGTTCCCACATGGCGGGAATGTCAACGGTGGTGTTGGGAGCACCCATGATGAAGGGGGCACCTTCTGTCAGAGCGGCATATGCATAGCACATCGAGGGAGCTACATGCTCTTTGTCATCAGCTTTCATGGCTGCCTCGAGGTCTGCCAGATGATAGTGGAATTTCTCGTTGGGTTTCACATACACTTCTGTTGATGCGGCCCAGAGAACAACGATGCGTGAGCAGTTTTTCTCTTTCTTGAAGTTGCGGATGTCCTCGCGGAGCTGTTCAACCATCTCCCAGCGTGTCTTGCCGACCATGACGTTGCTGCCCTCAAGACGGGCTGCATAGTTGTGGTCAAAGGCTGCTTTCATAGGTTTGATGGCTTCGAGTTCCTCTTTGACGGGATTGATGTCTTTTTCTTTGAGAACCTCGGCATGGATGGCGCTCTCATAAGCGTTGGCAGGATATACATCCCATGTGCCGAACACAATGTCATTGAGGTCTGCCAGAGGAACTATGTCCTTGTAGTGCAAGTATTTCTTTTCTGCACCTTCACCTACGCGCATTTTGTCATACTGCGTCATAGAACCGACAGGTTTGGCAAGCCCTTTGCGAGCCATAAGCACACCGGTCATGAATGTGGTGGCAACAGCACCGTTGCCGACAACCATAACGCCGAGTTTGCCCTCGGCAGGTTTTATGTTTGGATTGCTCATTTTAAGTTAAGTCAGTTATTGGTTTTCTGTTTTTTCTGAATTTCACAGCGCCGCACGCAGATGCCGGGCAACGCCTTTTGAGGAAAAAGTGCGTAAAAGTACACATTGTTTTTGAATTGATGAACTAATTTAAATAAAAAAAGCGGCCCGTAAAGTAAATTTATCTTAATAATACGCCTTATATGTATTTTTAGTATAAATTTAATGACATATTGGCGTTAATATGTGAATTTATATTAAGCATGCTTATGCGCATTTTCACGGGTTTTCCGGCCGATAAGCACGTCTTGTATCATCATCAAAAACATGACATGAACTTTTTGGCATGCTGTTTGTTGATATTTCTTAGGGATGAGATACGAATGCATCTCATCCACTTACATTCGTTACACATTAATAAATTATATATGGAAAAAACAACAGAGCGCATCGCCCCCGGAAAATATGTTGAACTCGGCTATGATCTTTACAGCCTTGACGGCGGCAAGGAGACACTTGTACATCAGACCGACCCCGAAGATCCCGAACGCATTGTGTTCGGCGTGACCCCGGGCGTTGTAGCGCCCCTTGAGAAAGCCCTGGAGGGCCTTGAGAAAGACAGCACATTTGAGGTAAAGGCAACTGCCGCCGAGGCTTTCGGACCGTATGACAAAGAGCAGATTGTCACCCTTGACCGCGACATATTCCTCGTAGACGGTAAATTTGACTCCGAGACTATCACCCCCGGTGCCATCGTCCCGATGATGACCGCCGACGGATACCGCATAAACGGAATTGTAGAGGAAGTGACAGCCGACAAAGTCCGCATGGACTTCAACCATCCGCTGGCCGGCAAGGACGTGCTTTTCAAAGGCCGCGTCCTTCTTGTCCGCGATGCCACGCCTGAGGAACTCCATCCCAGTCACAACTGCGGATGCAAAGGCGGCTGCGGTTCATCAGGCTCAGACTGCAACTGCGATGACAGCTGTAGTTGCGGCGATGGATGCGGCTGCAACTGACATGCCCACATGCCGCAAAAAACATCACGGCGCGCAGAGGATATTTATTAACATTATTTAGCTATGCCACATGTAAAATATTGTCTAATTTAGCGGCGTGAGAAACATCATCGAAAAAAACACAACCCTTTTATAAATTCAAATTAAAATGAAAAAGATTCTTTTCTTTGCTGCCGCACTGGCAGTTGTAAGCCTTGCCTCATGTGGCAACGGTGAGAAAAATGCAGAAGGTGACACCACAGTTGTTGCTGAAGAAGAAGAAATTGATGTAGTTGCTCCCGTTGAAGAAGCTACTGAAGAAGTTGCCGTTCCCGCCGAGGGCACAGCAGAAGCAGCCGCACAAAACGTTCAGGATGCCGCCAACGCCGCCGTCAGCAATGCTCAGGATGCCGCTCAGAAAGCTCTTGACGCTGCTACAAAATAAACAACACAGAGCAAAATCTTCATAAAAGTGACTCCCTTTCGGAGCCACTTTTTTGTTTGCAGGCATGTTATGGGCACAGTATGTTTCAGAACCAGTGAGGTGTGCATCGCGGAGGCAGCGTGTCATGTGGCGGCCGGTTTACTGCGTCAAGTGCCTGTGCCGCCTTGTCCGCACAGGCCTGCGCCCGGCGTCCGTCAACACCCATAAGCACCAGTGACAGTATGTGCCACGCCATGGCCGCGATGACAAGCTGACGCCGCAATGGCATAAGAGTGTTGAGAGTCCGGAATATCAGCGTGCCATCGTCATCATGCTCCACATGAGTCCCCGCACTCATGTAGGCAAACCACTCAGTAGCCTGAGGGATGAACCGCGACACGGCCCGTGCAAGATCATCGCCTATCACGCGCACGCGGTCAGGATCACCGCGGTCAAGAGCCGCCGCAAGCCCGTCGGCGGCCATGATGAGATCCATGACCTCATCATGCCTGACTTTGAAAACAACGTAAGATGTGTTCATGGCATCACACTCAAACGTTCCTGAATGCCGCCGGTTGCCGGAGGGCATTGCCTATTATCCGCATGGCATACGGGATGCTGATATAAAACCGCGGTGCACCGCCGGCAAGCACCACAGTGAGAGCCGCACTGAGAGACATCCCGCGCTTTTCCATAAGATCACGGCAACGCAAAGCCACGGTGCGTATTCTTGCCTGTGATGCGGAGCAACTGTCAGCCGTGCCCGTATGGCTGTCTTTCTGCGCAGCCAGAAAATGGCTTGCGCCACGGTAAAGGTTCATATAGCCGGCATAAAAACTTTTTGCCGGAGAGAATACGCTCAGCACAGCAACGCGCCTCAGCGATGGCTCGCATCCGCGTGCACGCTCCGCGGCTATCACGCGACGTGCCTGTGCCAGAAGGTCATTGTCACGAAGTTTTGTGTTTTCCATATCATTGATGTGTGTTTTCAGGATTGTTTTATAAGGTTGTCACGTGCGGCGATAAGAGCATTGAACGTGTCGAAAATATCAGCCAGCGCTATGGTGGCATTGTTGACACGGCTCTCATAGAGGGCACTGCCGGCGTTTCCGCCTTCGGTCTTTCCCAGAAGAGCATCGCTCACACCGCTCACGTCATTGAAAAGTTTCAGTTCAAGATCAAGCAGGCGATAGGCGCCATTGTCCGAGATGTTTGTGTTCACCTGATGGGGAATGGTCTGACACCGGCCCGAAATGGGAATAACGGCATCTGTGGAACTCCAGCGTTCGGCCACCTCGTCCCATGTCATGCCCGGTGTGAGCTGTTCCTGCGGGAAAAGAAGCACCCCCTTTGCTGCCGATCCCATCATTTTGTCAAGCATCACAATCAGGCGATTGATGAATTTCTGCTGGTCAACCACATCCTCCACAAAGGGGTGCACCTCACCGTCTGTGAGCGGATAGAATCTGACCATAAAAGGATGGCTGCGGTGTGCCCATGGCGAGAAGTAGCAGGCAAGGACTTCGCCTCCGGGAGCCATCCACCGGCATCTCCACCCGAAAGTGATATCCGTTTTTATTCTGCGCACGGTCTCTATTGCCTCAAGTGTCCACATCTCTATGACCCGGCACCGTCCGTTGCCGGCACAATAGAAACTGCTCTCCGCGCCCGGCAAAGCAGACACTGATGCCGCCGCATCGCCGTATATGCCGCGCAACCGCTGCATGACGCGTCTGTCCCCGCGCCCGAACCGACTCAGCACCTCAGGCAGACTCATGTCATGGAGCACGCCTGCCATCTCCATGTCATGTCCGCGCGGATCCATGAAAGCGTTGGCGAAAAACCTCTGCGGACTGATGTTGTCAACATAGACACGCTCCGTTCCGAATCTCTTTTCGCGGGCCACCCTCTGCACCGCCATACCCGAGATCAGGAATTCCTCAAACAGCCGCGCATCAAGTTCGGCCAGCATGTTCGCATTCTCAACCGCGACATCCACGCCATGACCTTCGCGCCACTGGTCACGATTGGTACGATAGCGCCCCACTATCGTCTTGACAAGCCGGCGGATAAGATTGTTGGCAAGCGGTTTGCGCCCGGATGCCGTGATGAGGTCACCCTCACGGACAATATTGCCATGACCGTCACTGACCATATCGCCCCACTGGTCTCCATATGTGTAACGTTTCAGCCGCTCGCGCTGCGCACGGCGCCCCGCCCCGGCGCCCCAGCATGCATATGCGGCATTGAGCAATTCTCTGTTATATTTGTGTGAGTCATTCATTTTATATCTGATTCCTCGTGATATGAATTTCCGGCGCCGTAAAGCAACGCAAGCGCCGAGTCATTGAACACATATTCCTCGTCTCCCGGATCAACAACAGCCATGACAGCCTCCGGCACCGGTGCGGAGGCCGTCCCCGCGCAATACAGCGTCATCAGTCCGGAATCACTGATATGCGCCGCCGGGAAAGCCGTGTCCGGACGGCTATACCGATTCGTGCACAGCGTTTTGAAACGGTTGCCGGGATCACCACACACCGGCACTATCTCTGAGGCAGCTCCTGCCAGACTGATACCGGCCACACGCCTGACATCAGCCGGCAGCCGGCATTGCCACACCCCGCTGTAAACGGATGTCAGCTTCAGACGCGGCGCAATGTCCGTGAGCACAAGATGCCTCAGATCTCCGTTGTCCAGAAGTTCCAGATACCATGAGCGCATTTCCATGGCCAGCCTTATGTCAGTATTTATGCCGTCAAAAAGCTCTATGGAACAGTCTGCGCGCTCAGGGTCAAGGCGGCGGTAACGCCGCCAGTGCCCAAGCATTTGTTCTGATGTCAGACGCATGGCCGCAACAATCAGGATTCGGCAATCACACGCATATGCGCCTCCGGATGACGCAGCACAAGACAGCTTGCCTCAGTGATGACAATGGCATCCGTGTTGCGCAGACCGGACCGACGCAGATCAAGCGTTTCCGTGTGGAAAGGCACATGGCAATACTTGGTGAGACAGTCAGGATCAAGAACAAAACCATCGTCAGCATGTCCGCACTGATCAAAAATCTCACTGTGCAGCACATAGAGGGTGCCGAAATTGGAACGGATCTCGCGGAACTCTATGCCCCATTTCACAAAGGTGCCACCGGCATCAAGCGTCTTGTCATAATGCACCTTGCTGAGCGCCTCTATTAGTCCGCTGCCGCCAATGAGTATCTTGCGCGTGGCGCCGCCTGTACCGGTAAAGGCCTTGCGGCACAGTTCTATGAGTGTACCGGTCTCAAGTTTGCCGGGAACGTAACCGAAAGTCTTGGTTGTCTGATTCCATATGCCGCCGGTCAGATAAACTTCCTCATGCTTATTGGGTTCTGTGAAGCTTGCTTTCTGACCGAAGAGAAAGTTTTTCTCCATACCCTGGCGCATGTCTATGACGGCCACTTCCTCCTGATCGGAGAAATTCCAGCCCACTTCCTTATTGGCAAGTTTCTGAAAGGTTGACTGCTCCACCTGCATCTTGAATATCTGGCAGAAATTGTTTTTCTTGACCGGAAGCGCCTCGAACTGTGATGTCTGCACATCGAGTTCGGTGGCAGCGCGCCCCATACGGACAATCTCCACCCCTTTGGGAATATTGCCGAAATTGGCATCGCCTGCAGCATCAGCCTTGCCACCCACAACCTTTGCCGACACTCCGGCAGTGCGGTCGCTTGCAACCACATATAGAGTCATGGGTTGCGGTACGCCGTCAGTGCCCTTTACCGAGACCGATGGAATCAGAACTGTCTCTGTCGGAGAGAAAATGGCATTGTTGTCTGTCTGCAATGTCACGGTATACTCCCCATCGTCATCCGGCATCAGCATCTCCACATCGACAAGTGCTGTTGTCTTGGCACTCACAGCCTTGACATCAACCGAATAATAGTCTACGCGCATGGAATTGCACGGCCTGGCGCCCGCACAACGACTCAACTGGTCAATCGGTGTGGCCATGGGACGTATTTTCACAATACGCTCATCAATAGCATTGCGCAGCAGTCCCGGAACAGCCTCGCGTGTTATTTCTGTTGTCAAAGGAGCGCCATTTATGCTGACGCCATTGGATGTCTGTGTTTTCTCCATAGTAATATTGATTGTTTGATAAAATAAATTGGTAAATTGTATCTACACCATCAATCCCAGAATCCGGGACGTATATAGGCCAGAAATGTCGGTGTCATGGTCACCTCTTCCGGCGGCTCGGGTTTAACTTCCGGTTTTTCTGCATCTGATGGCTGTTGATGAGGGGTTTGTGTGTCTTCCATAATTTTGATTGATGTGTGATAAAAAAGGGAACAAAGTTGTAAAAATCATGCCTGTTGATTTGTTTTCTGCAAAGTTATAACAATTTATACCCATTGTCAACACCAATCTTTAATATTTATGTCTTTTTAACTATTATACACAGCGTTCTATTCGCTAATCCCATCTCCATCAGTAAGGTTATAGCTTTTAATAAAATCCAACACATTAATATTTTTTAACCATAAAAATGTTGACAATGCATGGCCAGAAAGCTTATCTTTGCGAAAAATCAATAAGTCTTTCTTTTTGAGCGGAAAAATACCACTGCTTTTCCAAGACAGTCCCATACCGAATATCTGATATTCCATTTATAATTCACCTGAAATCATACTAATCATGAAAAAACTTATATTTTTGGCCATTATGGTCTTGGCCGGCTGTCTGGTTCTCCCGGCCCAAGGCAATGGCTTTACGGCTGAGGCTGCAAGTGTTAATTCATTCGAAGACTATAAATCCGAAAGGACATATCATGGCGTTGAGGTTAATGGAGGATATCAATTTAATTTTCTTAAACGTATTTACGTTGAGCCACAGATTGGCCTGACATGGTTAAGTCATTGCCGCGACATTCCTTGCGGAGTTCCTGTTGACAAAGAAGGGAATATAACAACTTTGGGCATTAACATTGGTGCTACAGGGGGAGTAAAACTATGCCGTTATATCGGGCTATTTACCGGACCGGATGTAAAGATTGACGTATATTCGCAAGACGAACGTGCATGTGAGAAAGTCACATCGGCATGTGGCGCTTTGGTCTGGACGTATTTGTGTGGAAACTGCGCATACGTGGCTCTGTTGACGTGGGCATGAACAAGCCTTATTCGAAGTATGAAACCAACCATGCTTACACAATAGGGCTTGCCTATCAGTTCTGACACCGCAGAATAAATTAAAATAATAATTTCAATCATTCTAAACCCTAAAAAAATCAAATCATGAAAAAACTTTATTCTAACCTTTTACCGGCTTTTGTAGCGGCAGGGCTGTTGCTCTTTACCGGCTGCGCCGATGACCCCAACCCGGGCATCCGCATCGGTGGCAGAGATCAGGCGCCGACAGCTGAGAATCAGACAGAGACAAGTGACAAGGTCAATGTGGCCGAGATGAGCCGCGTTGTGGCCTCGATGTTCGGCGAGAAAGACACGCAGGCATCAAGGGCTATGACTGACTGCCGGGTTGATGTGGTGAAAGACTCGCAAGGCTCACCGGCAATCTATGTTGTCAATATGGATGGCGGAGGATATATATTGATAAGCGCCACCAAGAAATACAATCCGATATTGGCCTATAATCCCACCGGGACATTTGATGTGGAGGGCGAACTGCCTCCTATGGTAAGGCAGTGGCTTGCAGGAACGGCCGACCATGCCGGCGGCAACGTTGAGGTGAGCGCCGACAGTCTGGAGATGTACCGGCAGATGTGGCGCAGTTATGAGACTGGCGGGGCGGTAACATCATTGCTCACGGGTGGCACGGCATCGCGCTCCACAGGCGAGCTGAGCAGCGAGGAACTTGTGCGTCTGCGCGAAAAGATTGCCGAGTATGAGATGGACTGGAGCAGCAAAGGCTATGAATACCGCTGCGTCAGCAGCTTCCCGGACTGGGACGCGAGCGATGACCAGAGCAAGTACAAACTTCTTGTTGAGCCACACATCTATCCGCGATACATATACAATTATGCGGAATTGACCTATAATGTAAAGCGCACAGAGACCAGGCACGTCAGCGATCCGGTAGTGATAGAGACAACTTGGAATCAGGGTTACCCATACAATCAGTCGTTCCCGACACTTCCAAGCGGCAAACGGGCTTATACAGGGTGCACCACCGTTGCAGCGGCACAGATCATGTACCACTACAAGTACCCTGACACATTCAACTGGGATGCGATGCCCAAGAACTCAGGTAACAAGGCCGTCTCCGATCTTATGTATGCTTTGGCATCAGGCGCAAAGCCAGATTATGGTGAAGATGAAACAGGTATTAAATTGGAAAATATGTGTGACCGAATGAAACAATTGGGTTATCATGCGAAATACACTTCATATAACGAAAATAAAATCAAATCGGAGTTAGAAGTTGGTAAACCGGTGATAATTTCAAGCAAATTTTATGCTCATAATAATGATGGCACAATTGACTTTATTAAACATGCATGGGTCATGAGCGGTGGAACGATGACATTTATGACAAATGCATATGACGAGTGGTGGACTTTCCTGACGGCAAGCAATTTCGCAGCATTCGAGAGAAAATACTTGCCGTCAAGTGCAACCTATTCCATGTACCATATAAACTGGGGATGGGGAGGACTGGGAGACGGCTATTATTCCAATATTGGCAACGCCGTCCCACAGCCATATCCGGGTAGTCCCGAATATAAGCACAGTAATTTTATGGATATGATAGTTGAGATTTATCCGAATAAATAAAGTTGAATTATGAGAAAGATTATATTTTTGGCCGTCATGGTGTTGGCAGGATGCTTGACAATGCCGGCGCAGAGCAATGGTTTTACAATAGAACTTTCAACGGTAAACTCGTTGAAGGAACGGGAAAATTACAGTGAATATCATGGTCTGGAGCTGAACGGTGGCTACCAGCTCAATTTCCTCAACAGGATATATGTGGAGCCTCAGATTGGTCTGACATGGCTAAGTCATAAGACGGGTGGAGGAGTAGGCGCTGTCATGGACGAGAATGGTCAGCTTCTTTCTGCAAATTTCAAGACCCGTAATATTTCAACGTTAGGAATCAATCTTGGTGCGGTTGGAGGCATCAAAATATGCCGTGCCATAGGCTTGTTTACTGGACCGGATGTGAAATTCGATGTTTATTCTCAGGAACATGAGGATAAGGTCACGTCGGCATGGTGGCGTTTCGGCCTTGATGTATTTGTGTGGAAACTGCGCTTCCGCGGATCGATAGGTGTGTCGATGAATCATCCCTATTACGAGGACGAGCGCAATGACAACTACACGATAGGCATTGCCTACCGGTTCTGACACTGCAAACAGCATTCCCGGACATATGCAAGGGATAGTGGAGATTTCCCGAATAAATAAAGCTGAATCATGAGAAAGATTATATTTTTGGCCATTATGGTGTTGGCAGGATGCTTGACAATGCCGGCACAAAGCAATGATTTTACTGTTGAAGTTGCCAGTGTTAATTCACATGCAAATGGGAGATCGTATAATACGTATCATGGAGTGGAACTGAATGGAGGCTATCAGTTTAACTTTCTGAAGCGTATTTACGTAGAACCGCAGATAGGCCTTACCTGGCTAAACCACAAGGATCTTGAAAATGGTCCGGTGGGTGGTGGCCCCGGAACATTTTGGCAGAAAGTCCATAACAAATCCTCGTTAGACATACGTCTTGGAGCCACAGGCGGTGTTAAATTATGCAAATATATAGGTGTTTTTACCGGCCCGGACCTGAGATTCAATGTATGGAAAGAAGATTTAGTCTATGACAATCCACCGGTAAAAACGACAGCGGCATGGTGGCGCTTTGGCCTTGACGTATTTGTGTGGAAACTGCGCTTCCGCGGATCGGTAGGTGTGTCGATGAATCATCCCTACTACGAGGACGAGCGCAATGACAATTACACTATAGGCATTGCCTATCAGTTCTGACACTGCGCACACGCTACATAATTATGCGTCCCACCGCCTATATAATGACGGTGGGACGCATAATTTACATTTTATGAAAAAAGATGCTTTGAATGCATAAAAAATAAGAAATAAAACATAATCAGACTGCAATACGGTCAAAAATGCGTAATTTTGCAGCGCCAATCGGCTAAAGCACAATTTCTACGTAAAAAAGTTTGATGAAAAAAGACTCTACCGGCACGGCACGCACGCCGTCGCTGACAATTTCGCTGATACCTATAGCTCTCCTGCTTACAGCCCTTTTGTCAATTATAATCTTCGAGGGCGCGGATGCTATAAATTCATATTCATCTCTTGCTCTGTTGGGCGCCTCTGCCATAGCGCTTGTGCTGACAGGTGCCTCGCGATGCCTGAACCGCCGGAATCTGCGCAACGGGACCATCACCGCCGCCCGACAGATTCTGCCGGCAGTGCCGTTGCTTGCCCTCATCGGTCTGGTGGCCACAACGTGGATGCTTAGCGGCCTGGTGCCGGCATTCATTCACTACGGACTCAAATTCCTGAATCCCACATTCTTTCTGGTCATAACATGCACGGTATGTGCCCTTGTCTCGGTGCTGACAGGCTCATCATGGACCACAATAGCCACTATGGGTGTGGCATTCATAGGCATAGGTACGGCTATGGGCTATAGCCCCGGATGGGTTGCGGGAGCAATCATCTCAGGGGCATACTTCGGTGACAAGATTTCGCCGCTGAGTGACACCACAGTTGTTGCATCGTCAAGCTGTGGCGTGGAGCTTTTCAGCCACATACGCTATCTGCTTGTCACCACTTTGCCGTCACTGATCATAGCATTGGGCGTGTTTGCCACAGCCGGATTTGTCACTGATGCCGGTCAGGCTGTGGCACGGGACTCAGCACTGCCACAGCTCATGACTGAGACGTTCAACATCTCGCCGTGGTTATTCCTTATCCCCGCCATCACAGTGACCCTGATTGTGTTGCGCGTAAAGACGGTTCTGACCCTTGCCGTGAGCGCCACACTGGGCCTGATAGCCATGTTCGTGTTCCAGCCTCAGATAACCGCCGATCTTGATATTTTCCGGGCGCTGTGGGCTGACACAACTTTCTCAACGCCGTCAGCGGCATTCAATGACCTTGTCTCCACATCAGGGTTCATGGGCATGATGCCCACCATTGAGCTTGTGCTGTCAGCCATGGTCTTCGGAGCCGTGCTAATCGGCACAGGGATGCTTGCCACAATATCAGGCGCTTTTGTCCGCAGGCTGCGCCGCAGCACCTCAATAGTGGGGGCCACAGTGGGAAGCGGCCTGTGTCTGAATGCATGCACCGCTGATCAATACCTGTCAATCATCGTAGGCGCCAACATTTACCGCGATGTCTACCGGCGCTTTTCACTTGAACCGCGTCTTCTGAGCCGCACTCTTGAGGACAGCATATCGGTGACATCCGTGCTCATTCCGTGGAATTCATGTGGAGTGACGCAGTCAGCCGTACTCGGCGTTCCGACGCTTGTCTACCTCCCCTATTGCGTGTTCAACTGGCTCTCTCCGCTTATGTCGCTGTTCATCGTGGCCACCGGCTACCGCATTGTGCGCCGCGTCCCGGCACGCCATCCGGTCTGACAGCGGAGAGGAGGGAGAAAAGAGATCTTTTCACTTTTTCACGGCTTCATTCGCCGCTCAGAAATGCTCTTGCTTTCTCAATGTCACCGGCATGGTCAACATCAATGATCTTGCCCAGATCAAAGGCACGCAGCCTGAGTCCGGCGGCAACAAGCGCGCGCTGATAGTTGCGCATGCGGCTCACACCACGCTCCATGCACTGGGAAAGCACTGACAGCGCCGGCGTTGTCAGGCCATAGATGCCGCCGGAGATGTAGCGCACTCCCTCAAAAGGTTCATCGCGGAAGGCAGTGATGATGTTGTCACCGTCGGCATCAATATAGAGGGGCTTCTCGTCATCTATGTATGAGGTCACGGCCATATAGCCGTCGCAGGTATTGTCTGCGGCAAAGGCGGCGGCGTAGCGGCTGAAGTCATCAGGACGGAAGATGGTGTCAACAGTGGTGAGAATAAACTTTGAACCGGCGGGAAACACGCTGGACACCTCATAGAAACTGTGCATGGAGCTCGGAGTGGACTTCACCACAAGTTTCAAGGGAACATCGATGTGCTCACGCAGTGTCTCAAGATAGTCACGCACCTGCGTCATCTGTTCATTCACAATAACGGAGATGCTTTCCGCATCACAGTCACGGAATATGTCTATCAGGCGCCGTATCATGGGGCGTCCGTCAATGTCTACAAGCGGTTTGGGAAGCGAGACGCCTTCCTGAACAAGGCGTGAGCCTTCACCGGCAGCTATAATGGCGTAATTCATTGGATATTATCTGAAATGGAATGGTTGAGAAGTCGATTAACGGCAACTTATTTAAGGGTATATAATAGTAAATTTTAAGCGCCCTCTTAATCTTCTGTCATCTGGATTGTCTGATCACCGTTGCCTTTGTCATAGTAGTGGCGTCGAAGCGGATTGCGGTGGGCGCGGTCATCCATGGCGCGTGAACGCACAATGTCGGCGGCGGCATAGATGGCGTTGCGCATGGACTCGCCTGAGGCAACTCCCTGTCCGGCAATATCATATGCGGTGCCATGGTCAGGCGATGTGCGCACGCACGGCAGTCCGGCTGTGAAGTTCACACCGGCATCCATCGATATGGTCTTGAATGGTGCAAGCCCCTGGTCGTGATACATTGCCAGAACACCGTCGAATTTATCATAAAGCCCGGCACCGAAGAATCCGTCGGCAGCATAAGGGCCGAAAGCCATGATCCCCTCCGCGCGAACATCCGCTATGGCCGGTTTTATAACTTCTTCCTCCTCTTTGCCCAACAGGCCGCCATCGCCGGCATGCGGGTTAAGAGCCAGCACGGCTATGCGGGGATTGTCCACAGAGAAATCGCGATGCAGCGATGCCCGGAAATCGCGCAATTTGCCGGCAATGGCCTCGCGGGTCAGCGCCCCGGCTATCTCCGAGACAGGCAAATGCGTGGTTGCCAGAGCCACCCGCAGGCGGCCGTTGAAAAGAATCATGAGAGCATGCGGAGCATCCGCTTCATCGCCGGTAAAGGCACACTGCAGATACTCTGTGTGCCCTGGAAAAATGAACGTGTCGCTCTGCACCGTGTGCTTGTCTATGGGGGCGGTGACAAGCGCATCGACAGCGCCCGTGCGCAGATCGGCCACAGCACGGTCAAGGGCAGCCACGGCGGCCGCACCGGCAGCAGCCGATGGCGTTCCGGGAACAGGTGATACATCCTCACCAACAACATTGATGATGTTGACGGCATCGGCACGGGCATCATCGGCACTCTCTATCATGTTGAAGTGCATCTCCGGGATGCCGGTCAGCTTGCGGTAGTGGGCGGCAATCCTGGCTGAGCCATAGATGATTGGCGTGCACAGTTCAAGAATACGGTTGTCCTCAAGAGCCTTGAGTATCACTTCATAGCCCACGCCGTTCATGTCGCCATGGGTAATTGCTATTTTGATTTTCATTGCTGTTCGTTGTTTTGTTTGTCTTTCCGGTTGCCGGCAAGCATGCCGCATGCCGCCATGATGTCCTGACCGCGCGAGGCACGGATTGTGGCGATGATTCCCAGAGCGTTCAGCCTGTCGCGGAATGCCTCCATGCGGGCCACGCTGCAGGGATGCAGATCAGAATCGGGAATGGAATGGAAGCGTATCAGATTGACACGGGCCGAGGTGCCGCGCAGCACACGTGCAAGAGCATCGGCATACTCAAGTGTGTCATTGACGCCCTCCCACATTATATATTCTATTGACAGACGGCGCTGATGAGCAAAGTCGTGACGGCGAAGCACATCAAGCACACGGCGGCTTGGCCATGCCCGCTCAACAGGCATAAGCCTTTCGCGCTGTGCCGGTCGCGGCGTATGCAGGCTCAACGCCACATGCACCTGTGTCTCGGCAAGCAGACGCTCCAGTTCGGGAAGTTTTCCGATGGTCGAGACAGTGATGCGCCGCGGGCTCCATGCCAGACCCCATGGCGCTGTCAGCACCTCTATGGCCTGAAGCACAGCATCCACATTGTCCATAGGCTCGCCCATTCCCATGAATACAATGTTTGTCAGCGACCCGGAATTCTCCACGCTCAGAACCTGATTGATGATATCAGCCGCTGCAAGCTGCCCATGGAAACCCTGACGTCCGGTCATGCAGAAAGCACAGTGCATCCGGCAACCGGCCTGACTGGATATGCACAGCGTGGCGCGGTCATGATCGGGGATATATACAGCCTCCACATCAAGTCCGCAATGGCTGTCAAAGAGATACTTGACAGTGCCGTCCACAGACCGCATGGCACTCAGCGGAGCTTCGCGGCCCACACAATATCCGGCTTCCGCAAGACGGTGCCGCGCCACTTTGCTCAGATTGGTCATGGCATCTATTCCGGTTACACGCTGCACATAAAGCCAGCGTGCTATCTGCTGGGCTGTGAAAGCCGGCAGCTCCAGTTCCCTGACAACCTCACGCAGCTGCCCCAGAGTCAGGCCGATCAACGGCTTGGGGCGCTCTGCCGCACCATATGACGACTTTTCCTGTTCCATAGCCACAAAATTACACAAAATTGCCGAATATCCACTTGTACGCCCTCTTATTCTTGGAATCTCACCGTCATTGATTAGGTTAATCCGGCGAAAATCATTAAATTCGCGACCATAAAACAAAACCCGACAGCTTGATATACAGGGGCTACCGGGATTCAACATTGCAAAATTAGAGCTTTTGTCTAATCCAAACAAATCTTCAACTATAACACAATGGCTGATATTATAAAACTCGCAGACGTAGAGTCCGCTATAATAGAATTAAGAGGACAGCGAGTTATTCTTGACAGCGATGTGGCACGGCTATATGGTGTTGAGACCAGAGAGGTGAACCAGACTATTCGGAACAATCCTGATAAATTCCCCTCCGGATATGTTCTGGAATTAAAGTTTTCTCGGCCCAAGCCGAAATTCTCAAGAATGACGACACTTAGGAATAGGTTGGTTTTATTACAATTATCTCGTATTTAGAATAAAAATTTATCTCATTTATAATGATTTCATTCAGTTCAAAAACTGCAAAGGTGCTATATTCCATAGTTGCTTGTGTTCTTCTCATGGTCGTATATGACGAGGCGTGGAGAGTTACGGCATTATTAGGACTACATTCGGCCTCGCTGTTGAAATTTATTATTGGTTATTCAATAATGTTTCTTGGAGTTATGATACTCACCGTCATTGTCGTAAAACCCAAAGAATTGTTCTCATTTCTTGGTTTGAATGGCAATATTGCCAAAGGACTTGGTATTGCTTTTTTATGCGTACTGCCTCTCTTTATAGTGTTTCCCATTATCGGCTCATTCAATACAGACACCACTTTTTCTTTTATTTTGAGGAAAAGCATTTTACCGGGATTTATGGAAGAATTTATGTTCAGGGCATTTATGTTCGGACTGCTTTTCCGTTATGCAAAAACAGGCCTCATCTGGGCCGTTATATTACCTGCGCTTTTGTTTGGTTCGCTGCATATTTATCAAGGGCATGATGTCATTTCTTCTCTTGCCGCTTTCGGAGTCACCTTTTTGGGCGCAGTTTATTTCAGTTGGATGTATGTTGAATGGAATTTCAATCTATGGGTTCCTGTTGGTCTGCATATTCTGATGAACGGTGCATGGGTCATATTCACGATGGAAGGAACTGAAGTTGCCGCCGGAGGATTGATTTCAAACATTGTCCGTGTAATCAGTATCTTGTTAGCAATTACCATCACTGTATGGTATAAAAAACGAAGTGACACTAAAATTTTCAATTATCCCGTTTGGCAATTTTAGAAATTCCCGTTTTTATCAACCATCAAATTGCAGACCTTATCAGGAGAGATATTCTTCTGTGCGTGCCTCGTGGTCCTTTCCACACTTCTCTTTCCCAATGCGTGGATTCATAACCAAAAAGCGTTTTGGACCATGGCAATAACATTGCTTATTGCGATAATATTCAGCATATTCTACTATTGGCCCAAATATATAGAATTGTTCCGCGACCTCAATTCCATAAAAGAATAATCCATTCACATCAAACAACAATGCACAACAAAGCCGCTCCTAATCCGGGCGGTTTTGCTGCTGATCCTTAAAAATTCTTTGAGATAACGGTAGCCTGAACGTCTTTTCAGTTTACTCAATGCAATATCAAATCACGATAGCTCCTTTGGAGCCTTATGGCTGGAGTAAGAATTTCCATGCCGGAATAACTTCTATCCTTACGTCCTCCATTTCTACAATTCCTTCATCATCGTAGGTCACAATTATATTGCGACGGCACGACAATCGTGACTGAACTTTTAGCAATGCTTTCGTTTCACGTTCAAAAGTGCCTCCGGCATCATTCATCGTGTAGCATACCTGAATGGCTGTCTCCGTCTGGGGAATATAGAAATCCACTTCAACCCCATGATTGTAGAAATAGACGGCATCTTTTGATCCATAACTCGAAATCAATTTCAGAGCCACCATATTTTCAAGCAGTGATGTGCGGATGTCAAGAGCCAGCAGGGATATTATGCCGTTGTCGATAAAATAATATTTCGGATTGGAAACCTTATTAGCAAGACTGTCCGCGATATTGGTGACCGGCAGTATAAGATACGCTTCGGAAGCGTAGCCTAGATAGTTTATCACCGTGCTTTTGCCTATCTTCGTTCCTGTCGAGGCCACTATATTTGTCGCGCGCGTAAATGACAGCGGTTGCTTTACACATTCCGCCAGTTTACGGAAAAGAATCCGAAGGGCAAAAACATTCTCAATCCTGTGGCGTGCGGCGATGTCGCCAAGAAATATCTTCTGATAGAGGCTCATGAGATAATCGCGCTTCACCGGTAGCGTGGCACATTCAGGGAAGCCGCCGAACTGGAAATATTCCTCGAACAATCTCATGAATTCTCCACGGGCGGTTGTTGTCGCAGTCAGCAGTTTGTCGGCGGGATTTTTGCCATTGGCTTTAAGATATTCATCGAACTGCATGGGGAACACTTCACGGGTCATATATCTGCCGCCGAGAGCCGCGTTAACATCCGTGGAGAGCATCTTCGCATTGCTTCCAGTTATGAATACCGTAAATTTGTTGTCGGCTATCCTGCGCGCGAAACGCTCCCAGCCATCGACATTCTGAATCTCATCAAGGAACAGCATCGGGCGTTTTTCACTCAATCCTGAGTGGACTTCAAGTATCATATTGAGGTCATCGACCGTCATTCCGGCAAGACGCTCATCCTCAAAATTGATATATACTATCTCATCCCATGTATATCCTGCTGCAATCAGTTCCTGAATCTTTCCATAAAGAATATAGGATTTGCCGGCGCGACGCGCACCAACCAACACCTGACGGTCAAATCCGTCAAGCGATATTCTTCGTTTGATAACCTCGTGACGCATAACCTCTTCACGGTTTTCAAGCATCACCTCGCGTAGAATTTCAGATTTTATCATTGTGGTTTTGTCTTATTCACAAGACAAAATTAGGCATTTTCTGTCTTGTATGCAAGACAGAGGCTGAGGTTTTGCTGCTGACGCACTATTGGGCACTGAATAAAAAAAGAATGAGCGAAAGTCTGTCTATTGCTAAACTTACAATCACTCATTCTCCTCTCTCCTCTGGCGGTGCGGACGGGACTCGAACCCGCGACCCCCTGCGTGACAGGCAGGTATTCTAACCAGCTGAACTACCGCACCGTGTCTTTTTGCTGCTCTCAGCAGTCGGTGGGAGAGTTGCTCTTTGCTTTTGCGATGCAAAGTTATAACCTTTTTTTATTCTGTGCAAATTTTCCCCGAAAAATTTTCCAATTATTTTTTTCGGAAAGGGTAAGACGGGACGGACCTGCATGACCGATCTGACAAATACAGAGGAGACCCATTGCGGCGAATGATGACGCCACACGCCGTAGGGAGACTCAAACTTTTGGGGAGTGGAGAGTGTTGTTTTTATATCACATTGTCTATTTATGCCTGTCATCGCAAATCAGCAGAATCGTCTCCGCATTGCCGCATGGTGTCATGGAATTGTCCTGGTGCTGTCGCTGATGCTGGTGGTGTACATCTCAATTGACACGTTCCATGGGTGGCGGCTGGCCACGGACAGCGGCTTCATGCGTTTTCAGCTGTGGATATGTATGGCGTTCATCGCTGACTTTTTTGTGGAGCTGTGGATTGCCCCTGACCGTCGGCGTTTTCTGTTCCACAATCTTGTGTTTCTGTTGGTTTCCATACCTTATCTGAACATCATCACGGCGTTAGACATTGACATGCCGCCTGAGGCGTTCTATTATATGCGGTTCATGCCGCTTCTGCGGGGCGCGTATGTCATGACACGCACGGTGGGATATATGTCTGACATCCGCATTGTGAGCATTTTCTGGTCTTATGTGGTGACTTTGGTAATGGCACTTTATTTCGGAGCATTGATGTTCTTCTGGCGCGAGGCTCCGGTCAATCCGCAAGTGAGCACATTTTTTGATGCCGTGTGGTTCTGTGCCACGCAGATGACAACGTTAGGCTGTTCTATTTTCCCGGTGACGGGGGCGGGACGCATTCTTTCGTCAATGTTGTCAATGATGGGCATGGTGATGTTTCCGCTGTTCACGGTCTATATCTCGGACATTCTGCGGCGGCACATCCGCAAGCAACGTGCCGCCGCATCATCATCTCTTGACAAAACGGCCACAAAATCATAACTTTGCAGTTCTCAAAAGTATATTAGTATGTCAGTACATTTCATCACAACTGCCGCCATGGTGTTTATGGGTGCTTTGCAATGCTTTGCAGGACCACGCATACACTGGCTGGAAACGCAATACGACTTCGGAGCTTTCAACGAGGATCTTGGAAAGGTCACCGCTACATTCCGCTATGTCAACACCGGCGATGAGCCGTTGGTGATAACCGGCGCACGGGCAAACTGCGGATGCACCACGCCCCGCTATCAGGTGGAGCCGGTGGCACCGGGTGACACGGCGCAGATAACTGTTGCATACGATGCCTCGGGACGCCCCGGGCGATTCTCGAAAAAGGTGTTTGTGGACACGAATACAAATCCGCACCGGTCCACGCTGACGGTGAAAGGGGTGGTCATCGGAGCGGAAGCGTCGGTGGCAGGGCGCTATCCCGTGGAGATGGGCTCTCTGAGACTGTCACGACCGTCCGCGCTGTTGGGCAATGCGGCCAAAGGGCATGCCAAATCAGTATTCCTCAACGGGTATAACCGCAGCACTGACACTCTTGCCTTGAGCGTTGCCGGAGCGCCTGAGTGGCTTGATGTCACCGTCACTCCGCAACAGACACCTCCCGGCGAGCAGGTTTCTCTTGGTTTTCTGGTGCGTCCGGACCGCACTCCGCTTTATGGCGTTGTCACAGACACGGTGACGGTGATGCCTGACAAGCGGCATCCTGAGCAGACCTATCGTCTGCCCGTCATTGTCACTATGACCGAGGATTTCTCAGGTCTCTCTGACGCACAGTTGCGCAAGGCTCCGGCGGCGACATTGTCCACTGACCGCATCAACCTCGGCGACATTCCGGCCGACAAACCCACCACCACCTCATTCACAATCTCAAACACAGGCAAAAGCGCGCTTGAACTGCGGCGCATCTATTCAACTGACGCCGGCATAGGTGTTTCAGTGAAGAAGAAAAGCATAAAACCGGGTAAAAGCGCGGAAGTATCCGTTACCGTAAAGCCTACACCGGGCAGTGAGCTGATCAACGCGCGCATCACAGTCATCACCAATGATCCCATAACGCCTGTCCAGATCATCCGTCTGACAGCGACACCTGTCATCTGAATCGGTACACTGCGACATGTGGCGTGCGGCTGACTACTACGCCGCATTTCGCTTCAAGAACTTTTTCCATCGGGGACTCTCCCGGAGTCTCTGGCGTCATCACTATCACTGAAACAGTAGAATGACCGGCATGCTCCAGCCATTCTGCTGTTTCAGTGATATAGCCGTTGTCTGACAAAAGTTTTTCACTCCAGTCATTCATCCGCAATGGTGTTCGTCTGCCGCCAAGATAATCGGCGCAGAAGCGGCCTGCATCATCGCCTACAGAAATCCACACTCCACCGGTTGAGTCGGCCACAGCCACGGCATGGGCCACTTCTTCCAGATATGCGGCACGTGCAGGGGTTGTGCTTATGCCCTGCAACAGATGATGCTCCAACTGCGCCGTACAGCCCTTGATGCCGGCGTCAAAGAAACCGTAGTTGCGGCTCTGTATAACGCATACCGGGACCAGAGCCAAACACATGACCACAAGAAATGCTCTGACAGGGCGTGAGAAGTATGTGCCGCCAACGGCAAGGAGCACAGGCACAAGCGCGCACGCAAGCTGCTTCACCATGCCCGTATTGCTTCCGACAAATGTTATGGCCGACCAGGCCATGACAACTCCTATGCCAAGCATGGCATGGGAGTTGCGCACAGCGCGCATACGCATGAAAAGATAGAACGCCAACAGGATAAACATGCCGGAGAACATTGCGCCCAGATGGATCGATGATCCGTCCATATTCATGAACGAGATCATAAACACCAATACCGCAACACCCGCGCACAACAGATAATACACGACCTTGTGGCCGGGTCTCATCCTGTTTATCCACCACACAGTGGCCACCGCCATCAGCACAGTGCCCCAACGTGACACATTCCTGCATAAGGAATAGAACACACTCCACACCATCCGACCCGGACTGTGAGACTCGCCGTCAATAAAACCGGTTTGCACGGCGTCCGCAAATGCGCCGAAACTTTCATAAACAACAATCACCGCTCCTATATAGGTCATTACAGCTGCTGCTCCGGCTATTAACGCGCATATGATTCCACGGCGGCATTGCCCCCGCATACATCCGACGGATACAATGGCTATAGCCGCCAATATCACCGCTACAGCGTTGGGAAGACGCACTGCTGCGGCAACGCCCAGACATATGCCGGCAATGACACTCCGCGCATACGTGAGACGCCGCATGCATGTCAATGTGGCCACAAGGCATAACGGGACCAGAAAAGCGGAGAACATGTCCCACCCGAAGTAGTGCCATGCCATAAGCTGAAATGACATGAAGAAAGCGCATATGGCTGTCAGAAAGAATGCATACGTCCATCTTCGCGTGGTAAAGGCAAAATACAAGGCACCCGTAATCAAGCCCATATCTGTGAGCGTTGTGGCCAGAATTCTCATTGAGAATATATCATAGCCAAAACTCTCGCCCCAGAAGTGCGCCAACCATCCGGACAAAAATGCCATGGGTGCTGTCTCCGGATAGCGTGCCAGCGAGATCTGGTAGAATTCATCGGAACCGCCCATGCCATAGGGTATCTGACAATATGTAAATGCCAGACTTATCACCAACACAACAATGCCGGCAAACATATAAAGTTTGCCGTTCGGTTCTGTCCGTGGCCCGGTATATGTCTGTGAGTGTCTCTGCATGCGCGTTCAATTTATATCAACCACACAGCGAAATTACCAAAAAGGTGACGAATATGCAAATGACAGTCATAAGACTCTTGCCCGAAGGCAGCAAATGTTTGTCAACCGCTTCTATTTTTTTAATTTTGCATCATGAATGAGTTTTTCACTGTCGAGACAGATGTGCGTACATATATCCGTGATTACCGCGACACGGCACGTTTTCTGGCTTTGTGCCGCCAATGCGGTAATTATGGCCGTCTGTGGTCATGTCCGCCGTTTGGCTTTGATGCGGATTCCGGACTGAGCGCATGGCACACGGCTCTCATTGTGGCCGCACGCGTCAGGATGCCATCCGGATTGGAATCTCTCAGCGATGGAATGGTTGTCCTCAGGAGCGTCAAAACTGGGCTTGAAGAGCGTCTTCTGGATCTGGAGAAGCGATATGGCGGACTGGCTTTTGGATTCAGCGGTGAATGCACTCTTTGTGATGAGTGCGCCAGGCTGAGCGGAAAGGAGTGCCTCCATCCTGACAAAGTACGTCCGGCCCTTGAGGCATATGGATTCAATGTTGACAAGACTCTCCGGGAACTGTTAGGAATTGAGATGGAATGGGGCGCGAAAGGGACCATCCCCTCAACCATAACTCTTGTGGGCGCATTGTTCCACAACCGGCCGAAAGGGCAGATCCGCTTCAGACAAGGGAATGTCTGACCATGCTGAAAAATCAGGAAGGCGTAGATCTACGGCTTCCTGACCGGATGTGTTTTTCTGTATTACCTATGGAATCCCGGAAAAGACGCGGCCCCCGATGGAGCCGCGTCAGGGACGCCCGGAAAACCGGGCTACGGTTGAACGGTGGAGTTGCCTCCACTTTTTTATTGCGCCAATGTGAACGTAAGGATAGAAAGACGTTCACTGTCAGGGCCGGCCATAACCTGGAATTCACCGGGTTCAGCCACATATTTCAACTCATAATCGTAGAATTTGAGGTCATCGGGTGTGATTGTGAAGCTGACATCGCGTGACTGCCCGGGCTGCAGGCTTATGCGCTCAAAATGTTTGAGTTCCTTGACCGGACGCGACACCGAGGCAACCATATCACGGATATAGAACTGCACAATCTCGTCGGCGGCGCGGTCTCCCTTGTTGGTGACAGTCACTGTGGCCGTTATGCTGCCGTTGCTGTCAAGTACATCTTTGTCCAGACGGAACCCGCTGTAATCAAAGTCAGTATAACTGAGGCCATATCCAAACGGATAGAGCGGTTTGTTGGGATTGTCAAGATAATTGGAGCGATATTTCTGATAAGCGGGATTGCTCTCGTCTTTTGGGCGTCCGGTGTTTAGATGATTGTAATAAATAGGGATCTGCCCCTCGCTGTATGGCATTGTCTGTGTGAGCTTGCCTGAAGGGCAGACGTCACCGAACACAACATCGGCAATTGCATCGGCAGCCTCCGAACCTCCGAACCACACATTCATTATGGCCGGCACATTCCGGCTTTCCCATGTCATGACGGTGGGACGACCGGAGAAGTTGAGCATCACAACGGGTTTGCCGGTGGCAAGCAGAGCCTCGAGCAGGCGCCGCTGGGTGTCGGGCAGTGTCAGTGAGGCGCGTGAGGATGACTCTCCGCTCGACTCCGATGCCTCACCCATTGCAGCGACAATAACGTCGGCACGGGCGGCTACATCAAGAGCTTCCCTGAGAAGTTCTTCCTCGCTGCGGGGATCACGCATCCCGCGTCCGAAAACAGTACATGCCGCTTCTGTCTCCGGATCGGCATAAAGATTGGATCCTTTGGCATAAAGCAGTTGCGCCTTTGTTCCCAAGGCGTCCTCAAATCCTTGTCTGAGTGTCTTGGGGCGTGTGAGATCGGCAGCCACACTCCATGTACCGGGCATGTTTGATGCAGTGTTTGCCAGTGGACCTATGAGCGCCACCGTTCCTTTCTTTGCCAACGGCAGGATGTTGCCCTCATTTTTCAGCAGCACGAATGTCTTGGCGGCTGTCGCTCTGGCCTCGGCACGGTGCTCAGGGGTATAAACGTGTGTTTTCTCAAGGCTGACATCATTGTATTTATACGGATTGTCAAAAAGTCCCAACCGGTATTTGGCCTCAAGTATGCGTCTGACGGCACGATCAATGTCCTCCATGGTCACTTTGCCCTCGGCAAGGCTCTGCTTGAGAGTGCCGATGAATCCGAATGAGCACATATCCATATCAGTTCCGGCTTTGAGCGACGCAGCCGATGCTTCCTTGAGCGCGCCGACTCCGTGAACAGCGATCTCGCCTATCGAACCATAGTCAGTGACCACCATGCCGCCGAAGTTCCACTGTCCGCGAAGGACATCGTCTATCAGCCATCGGTTTGCCGTTGCCGGTATTCCGTCAACAAGGTTGAAGGACGTCATCACAGTAGCCGCACCTTCATCAACCGCAGCTTTGTAGGGTGCAAAATACTCATTATACATGCGACCACGACTCATATCGACGGTGTTATAGTCACGTCCGGCCTCGGAGGCACCATAGAGGGCAAAATGCTTCACACAGGCAAGAATTTTGTCATTGCCTTTCAGATCGCCCTGATAGCCGCGCACCATGGCACGGGCTATCTGTGAGCCGAGATAGGGGTCCTCGCCTGATCCTTCCGAGACACGTCCCCAGCGTGGGTCACGGCTTATGTCAACCATCGGGCTGAATGTCCAGTTGACGCCTGCCGCCGATGCTTCGGTGGCAGCCACACGGGCCGAGCGCTCTATGGCATCCATATCCCACGAGCATGAAAGTGCCAACGGAATCGGGAACACTGTCTCATAACCGTGGATAACGTCCATACCGAGCAGAAGAGGGATGCCCAGACGCGATTCCTCGACGGCTACACGTTGCAGTTCGCGGATTTTCTCCGCGCCTTTGATGTTGAATGTGCCACCAACCTCGCCACGCTTCACGGCGGCGCCGATGTTGCTGTCTATGGCATTTCCGGTCACAATGTCATCACTCGGCGGCAGATTCAGCTGACCGAGTTTTTCCTCAAGGGTCATACGTCCCATCAGCGAGGAGATGAAAGCATCCATTTTCGCATCATCGCCTCCGTTGGGAATCACCGCCGCGGAAACGCTCATTCCCATGGCGGCCATGCATATTATGGCAATAGTCTTTTTCATGTGGTCTTGTTTGTTATCGGAGATTGAATCTGAATGTTGACTTTATGTTGTCTGATGCCGCTCCGACAGAAGCTATGAACTCTCCCGGCTCAGCCACCCAGTCATGTCTGTCAGCATCAAAATAGCACAATGCGTCCTTGCCGACGCTGATTGAGACATTTCGTGTCTCTCCGGGCTGCAGGAACACTTTGGCGAATCCTTTCAGCTCTTTGGCGGGCCGGCTCACGGAGCACTTGGGGTCTGAGATGTAGAGCTGTACAACCTCAGCACCTGCAACCGCGCCGCTGTTTGTCACAGGGACGGTGAAGGTGATTGTATCGGCGACGGTCATCTCCCGGCGGTCTGCCGTTACTTTGCCATATGTGAAATCCGTATAGCTCAGACCATGGCCGAAAGCAAACAGGGGCTTGATCTTACGGGTGTCATGCCAGCGGTAGCCAACAAGGATGCCCTCTTTGTACTCAAGGTCAACAATGTTGCTGTCAGCGCGTTTCAGACCCGGATATGCTCCGGCGGCATGGGCGCTGTTGTCAGCAAGTGCCACGGGAAATGTCATAGGCAGACGGCCCGAGGGATTGACTTTGCCGAAGAGCACATCTGCAATTGAATTTCCGGCTTCCGAACCCAGAAACCAGGCCTGAATCACTGCGGGTACTTTGTCAACCCACGGCATTGCCACGGCATTGCCGCTGACGTTGACCACCACAAGGTTGCGGTTGGCACGCGCAAGGGCTTCAATCACTGCGTCCTGCCCATACGGAAGGCCAAGTTCCCGGCGGTCGCTGTCCTCACAGTCCTGACCGGCGCTTTTATTGAGGCCTCCTACAAAAATCACATAGTCAGCCCCAGCAGCCAGAGCAACTGCCTCGGCAATCAGTTCATCAGGTGTACGATTATCCGTAAGGTCCTGACCTGTTGTGACTCCGTTGTACTCACCGGTCACATCGCCCACATATCCGCGGGCATAGAGCACGTCGGCAGTGTTGCCGGCAGCCACACGTATGCCATCAAGAGGTGACACCTCACGCTGAACTTTCAGCGATGACGAGCCACCGCCCACGGTCATCATCTTGATGGCGTTCTCACCAACAACAAGAATTTTCTTTTTAGGGCCGTCAAGGCGCAAGGGCAGCACACGTTTTTTGTTTCTGAGAAGCACTATTCCCTCATCACCGATCCGGCGTGCGGCATCATAGTGTGCCTCCGAGCACATCTCACCCTCGCCTTTGGTATAATCCATGGCGGTGCGGAATATGAGTCTGAGCACACGCCGGGCTTTGTCATCGAGTTCATCAGTGCCGGCCTGACCTTTGCTGATCCGGTCAAGATAGGGTTTCGCCAGAAAATAGTTGTCATATGCGTTGCTGGCTCCGGCATGCAGGCCGTCAGTCCATGTGCCGAATTCCAGGTCAAGACCGTTTGTGATGGCCTGATCCGTGTCATGGACACCGCCCCAGTCACTGACCACAGCACCGTCAAACCCCCACTCTTTTTTCAATATATCATTGAGCAGATAACTGTTATGGCAGCCATGCTGATCCTTGTAGAGATTGTATGAACCCATAATGGTCCATGCACCGCCATCCTTGACTGCGGCCTTGAACGCGGGCAGATAGATCTCATGCAGGGTGCGGTCATCCACAATGACGTTTGTGGTGTGGCGGTTCACCTCATTGTTGTTGAGGGCATAGTGTTTCACTGACACGGCCACACCGTTCTGCTGCACTCCCTGTATGTATGGGACAACCATGCGCGAGGCCAGATACGGGTCCTCGCCCATATACTCGAAGTTGCGTCCGTTGAGCGGCGTACGGTATATGTTCACACCGGGGCCAAGCAACACATCCTTGCCACGGTAGCGGGCCTCCTGACCTATGCTTGTGCCGTAAAGCCGGGACATGTCCGGATTCCAGGTCGCAGCCAGACAAGTCAGAGCCGGAAATGCCACGCACGAGTCATTGCTCCAGGCAGCCTGCTCCCACTGGTCCCACAGCACTTCGGGACGTATGCCGTGAGGACCGTCCGTGCACCACAGGTCGGGGATGCCCAGACGGGGCACTCCGCGTGATGAGAATTTGGACTGGGCATGTATGATATTTATTTTCTCCTGCACAGTCATGCGCGAGAGTGCATCCTCCACACGCTCCTCAAGGGGACGGGAGGCGTCGCGGTAGACGGGCAGATCCCTGTCCGCGGCCTTGGCGGCGATGCACAATGACGCAGTAATTGTCAGAGCAATCAGTCTATTCATATAAGTTCATTGTCTATTCAGATAGTTTCATTGAATGTATATAATCTTTCTGCGGAACGGTGTTCTGCGCGCGGCAATTCTCTATGAAGCCGTCAAGAGCACGGGCGGCTTCGGCACAGTCGGGGCGCGCATCGCGTATGGCCGAATAGCTGCTGCGGTCAGCCTCTGAGAAGGTCACTATGGCATCCCACCCGTCCGGACGATTTATAGCCATCATGCATGAGCCTTCAAGCTTTTTGTAAGGCCAGAAAAGATAGCCTATGCCGGCCTGCTCCATGACATTGCAGAAATCATTCTGCCATTTGTCTGTGTTATGTCCGATCTCGCCCATATACATGGGACGTCCGGACTTGTCGCGGAAAGCTATCAGCGAGGCAATGGCATCACGGGTGGCATCACCGCCGTAGCGGTGACAGCTGTAGATGAGCCTGTCATCGAAAGTCCAGTCTGTAAACGGCTCGAAATTTCCGTTCCATTGCGCGCCTCCCAAAATGACAATATGATTGGGATCGCTGCGGCGTATGGCTGCCACAGCTTTCTTATAAAGCGGCTCCAGCATGCCGTTGAGTTCCTCAACGTCCTTGAAATAAGGCGCAATGGGCTCGTTGAGCAGTTCATAGCCCAGCACAACCGGCTCATCGGCATAGCGGGCGGCAATACGCTCCCAGATGTCGCAGAACTTTTTCTGTGCGTCCGGGCTGCGGAACAGCCAGGGATAGCCGAAACTGTCATCTATATTGTCGCCGGTCTGACCGCCGGGGGCATCGTGCATGTCAAGAATCAGGTACAGACCGTTGTCCCGACACCAGGATATGAGGCTGTCAACACGCTCAAAACCGTCCTGAGCGGAGCAGAGGCCCATATAATCCTCATCTGTGAACAATTTGTAATGGAACGGCAGACGGATTGTAGTGGCTCCGGTAGAAGCTATGAATTCTATGTCGGCACGGGTTATATAATTGTCCTTGAAGTCCTTCCAGAACTCTGCCGTTTTCTCCTCACCGACAAGCTGGCACAGCATCTCATTGATGAACCGCGGGGAATTGGTTTTTTTGAACCCGAACATATATCCTTCCGGATTGAGCCAGTTGCCAAGATTGGTGCCCCTCATGAAGAAGGTGTCACCATCAGGAGTGATCAGCTCCGTGCCGTTCACACCCATGAATCGGGATTCCCGACTACCGGCATCGGCGCCCATGGCCGAAAAGGCCATACAAAGGGCTGCCGCAACGCAAAAAAAGAGTCGTCTCATTGCTGTAGCATAGATGGGCTGAACCGGGTTCAGCCCTGATTTCCAAAATGTTTACTTTTTCTGGAACACGCGTACGTAGTCAACTTCCATCACTGCCGGCAGTGCACTCTCGTCAACACCCTGGGCACCTCCCCAGTCGCCACCCCAGGCCAGATTGAGGATGGGGTAGAATGCTCGCGTGAACGGCCATGTGGACACGTTGCCTTTGCCGTCGTTGCTGAATGAAAGCAGCAGAGTGCCGTCAACATATGTGCGGATATAGTCTTCTGTCCACTCAAGACGGTAAACATGGAAGTCATCCTGAGCACCCTGGGTCAGGCGTTCTGCTGTTTTCTGGGTTCCCATGACATGGTTGTAGCTCTCGCAGTGTATGGATGAAGATGTGTAGTTGGGGTTGTAGCCCACTTCTTCCATGATGTCAATCTCTCCGCAACGCGGCCAGGGATTGGCGGCAAAATCATTGTTCACGGGCATCATCCAGAAAGCGGGCCATGTGCCTTTTCCTTTAGGCAGTTTTATGCGCGCCTCGAAGATTCCATAGCACCATCCTTCGGAGACATGTGCATAGATGCGGCCCGAATATATGTTGCCGGCATGTTTGAAACAATTTATGAAAAGGCTTCCGCCTTTCACTTCTGTCACGGGAAGGCCGTCGAATGACCCGTTTACATAAGTCTGCAGCTCGTTGTTGACCCATCCCGGACCCTGGACTTCATGTGTCCAGTCTGTTCGGGAAAGCTCTGTTCCGTTGAATTCGTCATTCCATACAAGCTCATATCCATCCGGGACATCAATTGTCGGATCAACGGGCTGTGCGGCTTTCGCTGCCTGAGTCACTGTTACAGATGCGCGCGATGTGCCGGAGAGCAAGGTTATGGCGGCTGTGCGCTCCTTGCGGGCTGTGTTGGCGTCAACAGTCACAGAGACGCTGCCGTTGGTGGACAATGTGCCCGTCTTGGAGACTTTCACCCACGATTCCGCGCAGATGGCGTCCCACTCGCCGCCGGCATTGACCGTAAAGGTCTCTGTTCCGCCATCAGAGCCAAAGGTCAGCGCTGTGACTGACGGTGTTATGGTTGACGGGGTATCGTTATTTTTGCTGTCGCTGCCGCAGGCAATAAGGCCGGTGGCAAGCAACAGAAAGCTTATGGCTGATTTTATATGTACCTTCATGTGAAAAAATTGGTATAGTGGCCGGCTCATGACTCCGGGAGGGGAAAACTCCCGCTCCCGGGGTTCATGAACCCGTCATTCAGTCATGATGAAGCTGAAGGGTGATGTCACTGATTTCTACTGTTGTACCGGCTGCATTGCCACCAAAGTCAAAGACAAGGTTCACGGCATGCATGGGGCCTTCAACAGGTTTCACGGATGATACCCAGAAAGTCTTGGGACTGTCGGCGGTGAGGGGCACGCGCTCGGCGAAGAAGAAATTGCCGTCGTGCTTGGTCTCGCCTTCATCGGCCTGCACAAGTTTGACTGTCACACCGGGATGATCGGCATTGCTCTTCAGAGTAACCTTGAAGTCATAGGGCACGTCGGCATCGGGAACGGTGAGGTCTGTAGCGAAAGCCACCTGTGCCTGCCACTGGTCTGTAGTAGCCTCGGGGAGGTCAACGCTGAAGTTGCGTCCGCTGAAAGTCAGAACGGGATCGGCGATCTGGGCCCAGCCCGGTGCATAGTAGAACGTATTGGTGTAGTTGGCCAGTGACCAGAGATTGTCGGGGCTGTCAACACCCACCCAGTTGGGTTCGGGGGTGGAGGGCAGTTCGGGAAGTTCTGTCCCGTCATCGTCTGAGTGCTTCTTGATGACAATATTCTCTATTGTCACCTCAACGCCTGCGGGGTTGCCGCCGAAGTCGAACGTGAACACAATATTGTTCATCGGCACAGCAGCCTCAAGATCGCTGAACCAGAATGTCTTGGGCTCACCGGCCGTGAGATTGATCTTCTGGTTGGGGAAGAATGAATGGGCATCATCATCATCGCCGTCGGGATGTATCTTGAGGGTCACGTTGTTCATATCCATTGAGGCTGTGAAGATGACTGAACCGTCATAGTGTTCACCCTCGGAGAGAGATATGTCCGTGCCCACGTGCATCTGTGCCTGCCACTGGTCTGTGGTTGCTTCGGGGAACATCAGCGTGAAGGTGTCACCGTCAAAGCTGTTTGTCGGGTCAGCGATCTGACTCCAACCGGGAGCATAGAAGAAGCTGTTTATGCGTGCATTGCCGGTTTTCCAGAGGTTGAACGGGCTGTCGTACACATAACCGCCGAAGCCGTCCATCTTGGTTTTTTCAATTGTGAATGTCTTGGTGAGGGTGCCGAGGCTCATTCCGTTGGCATTGGCGATCTTGACCTCAATAGAGTACTCGCCGGCCTTGCGGTAGTAGCGCGAGAACTCGTGTTTGGTAGAGTATGTCTTGCCGTCGATAATCCAGACGGGATAGACGCCTTTGCCTACAAAGGAGAAGTTGACGGTGTTTGTCTCCTGGTCAACGTTTATGACTATGTCGTTGTCATAGTCGGCAGCCTGAGGCACGGCTGTCGCGTCGACATTGTATATGTCGGTCTCCGAGCAGCTTTGGGTTGGTGTGATGCCCAGAGCAGCGATTGCAAGGGCAATGGTTTTTATATATAGTTTCATAGCCATGGCTTAGTATGGATTTTGGGTGAGTGTGCCCTGTGAACGGTCTATTTCAGACTGCGGGATGGGCAGATGTTTTTTATTTGCGCTCCATGTGTTGGTGCGGTAGCCGTACTGGTCAGGAACAAGAACTGATGAGGCTTTGCCGGTACGGATGAGGTCCCAGTAGCGTTTGCCTTCGCCAACAAACTCAAGATGGCGCTCCTCGATGATGTTGTCAAGGGTTGCGGGCAGTTCTGTCTGCAGACCGGCGCGCTTGCGCACACGGTTCAGGTATGTCTTGGCGTCTGCCACATTGCCACCTGTCTCAACAATAAGCTCGGCTGCGTTGAGCAGGGCTTCAGAGTAGCGGTATATGCGCCAGTTGTTGTTGTAGTTCAGCTCACCAGAGGCTTTCTGTCCGGCGTTGCCGTCGGCCTGTGCGGCATATTTCTCCAGGAAGAAGCCGAAGTCCTGATAGCGCTTGTTGTATTCAATTCCGGTAGCGGCCACATTCCAGCAGGTTGCATCACGACGGGTATCATCGGGACTGTAGCGGTCATAGGTCTCCTTACGCACGGGACAGAATCCCCATCCGCCGTTGTGACCGTCGGCGCCGCTTGGCCAGTTATTGGGACTGATCAGTGTGGGGACAACAGTGCCGCCGGCATTGAGAGGATGATCCCAGTCACGGATGGCGTTCTGTGAGATGTAGTTTATCTCCCAGATTGATTCCTTGCACCATTCGCCTGACTCCTTGAATATGTCTCCATAGTTATCTATGAGGTCATATTGGGGAGAGTCAATGATCTCTTTCATATAGCGCAGGGCAGTGGGATAGCGGTCACGGTCATTCTGGTACATCACAATCTCGGCATAGAGCATGTAGGCCATGGCAGTTGACACGCGGCCTGCCTCTGTGTCTTCGACGCGGAAGGGGAGAACGTCAAGTTCTATGGCTTTCTCAAGGTCGCCGATCATGAAGTCATAAACCTCATCGGCTGTCTTCTGGTCCGTGATGTAGGGATAGGTGAGGTTTTTATCATAATACGGTATGTTGCCGTAGAATTTCCAGAGCCAGTTGGCATAATAGGCACGGAGCACATAGGCCTGAGCCTGCCATGAGGCTATCTGTGCGGGTGTTGCGTCAGAAATGCCGCGGTCAATGTCCTCAAGGACGTCGTTGCAGCGTTTGATGCCTGAGAAACCCTCAACCCAGATGCTGGTAACAACCTTGAGAGGAGTGGCTGAGTAGTTCATCATCAGATGCCAGTTCTGGTTGTCATTGGCATCGGAACCGCCAACCCAGAGGTCATCGGCCATTATATCCGAAAGGAGTGTATAGGGGGCGTATTCACCCATACCCCAGTCTGTCCATTTGAGGGGGTCATAAGCGGCCACCATTGCTTCCTCAACATGGTCGGCGGTCGAGAAGTATTCGTCCGACGGTGTTTGGGTGGGCGACTTGACGTTGAGGAAATCGTCGCCACAGCCGGTCAGGCCGATGGCCAGAGCCGCCATAAAGATTGATTTATATATGTATTTCATAATGTTTTATTTAAGGATTGTGACAATGTCAGAAAGCAAGGTTGCAGCCAATTGTCCATACGCGTGCCTGCGGGTATACGCCGTAGTCTATGCCGAGTGAGGTGCCACCGGATGAGATTTCAGGATCGTAACCGTGATATTTTGTCCATGTGAACAGGTTCTCAGCGGCAACATACACGCGGAATTTGGAAATTGAGACGCGGTTTGTCAGTTTCTCGGGGAGTGTGTATCCGAGCTGGATGTTTTTCAGGCGCAGATAGCTTCCGTCATACACCAGCAGGTCTGATGACTGCCAGTTGTAGGGATCGGCCTGTACATATCTGGGAAGGCTGTTGGTGGTGCCTTCACCGGTCCAGCGGTTGAGCATCCATGAGGGTAGATTGGAGGCAAGAGCGTCTGTACGGCGTGTGGCGTCAAAGATGTCATTGCCGGATGTTCCCTGGAAGAAGATGTTGAAATCAAATCCCTTGTACATGGCTGTAGCTCCGAAACCGAAAGTCCAGTCAGGCATTCCACGGCCAATCATGGTACGGTCATCCTCGTTGATCTGACCTTCGCCGGTGACATCCACGTAGCGCACATCGCCGGGCTGGAGGTTTGTGCCGTATTTGTTGTTGTACTCGGCAGCCTCGGCAGCATTCTGGATGATGCCGTCAGTTTTGTAACCATAGAAATAGGGGAAAGGAAGGCCGTTCTCGGCGCGGGTGATAGTTCCTGTGCCCTGGAATGAGTCAAGGTTTGCCCAACCCTGTTCGTTGCCGTAGGCTATGAGTTTATTCTTAAGGTAGCTTGCGTTACCGTTGAAGCTGACGCTGAGATCACCGAAGTTCTGACGGTAGTGTATGTCCATCTCGATACCTGAGTTGCGCATCTTGCCGACGTTGCCCACGGGGATTGACTCACCCACATACTGGGGCAATGACATTGTCATTAGCATGCCGTTTGTGTTTTTGCGGAAATAGTCAATGCTGAAAGTGATGCGGTTCTGGAGCACACCGAGGTCAATACCTATGTCGGTCTGCTCTGATTCCTCCCATTTGAGGTCGGGATTGGGCAGCTGTGTGGGTTTCGCACCGATAACCACATGTCCGTCTTTGCCGAAGATGGCGTTATTGCCGCTGGCAGCCAGAGCTATATACTGGAAATTACCTATGGCCTCGTTACCGTTCTTACCCCAGCTGGCACGCAGTTTGAGGTTGTTGAGCCAGGGACGCGTGGCCTGCATGAAGCTTTCGTTCATGATGTTCCATCCGGCGGATACTGACGGGAAAGTGGCCCAGTGGTTGTTTGAACCGAAGCGGCTGGAACCGTCACGGCGCACAGTGGCCTGGATCATATAGCGCTCATCGAAGTTATAGCTTGCGCGTCCGAAGTATGATGCCAGTTTGGCGATCTCATGAGGAGCACCTGATGCTGTCTGGTCACCGTCGGCGGCAAGACCTGTGGATGCATCGATGTAGGGACGGCTATAGTTGATGATGTTGTTGCGTGAGCCGCTCAGATAGCTTCCGCTGCTCTGTTTGGCTGACTGGCCAAGCACAATGTCAAAGCTGTGCTGGCCGATGGTCTTGTTATACATCAGCACGTTCTCTATCTGCCAGACTGTGCCGTTGCTGCGGCTGGAGAAGGCTGATGAGAATGTCTGACCCTGTCCGTTGCGCAGATAATATTTGGGGGTATAACCGTCATTGCCCCAGAATGACAGGTCGGCGCCATAGCTGATGCGGTAGCGGATATTGTCCCAGATCTGAAGTTCACCGACAAAGTTGCCAACAAACTTGTGGCTCCAGTTCTTGGTGCCGGGCAATGAGAGGTTGGCAATGGGGTTTGACATTTCCTGATAGTTGCCGAACGCTGTGGGCACCATTATGAGACGTCCGTCCGCGCCATACATGGGCACATAGTCTTTCTGACCGGAAAGGTAGTTGAGCTGATAAGCCTCCTCCTCGCTGCCTTTCTCAAGATAAGGCGTCAGGATAGGTGACATTGACAGTGCCGAGCCAAGAGGTGATCCCCATGTGGAGTTGGCCTCTACATTACGGCTCTTGATGCGTGTATAAGCAAGATTGGTGGTGATGGTCAGTTTGTTGAGGAAGGTGCGTTCTTTTGATTTATCGAAAGCGGTGATACCAAGGTTGCTGCGCATCGTCAGACGGCGATAGTCCGAGCGGTCAAAATTGCCGCCCACAATACCGTCCTGATTGTAGTAACCCAGTGAGAGCATGTAGTTGACACGCTCCGAGGCACCACTGAGGGCTACCTGATGGTTCATCACGGGAGCATTCTTGTTGAATACCTCGTCCTGCCAGTCAGTGCCTTTTCCGTATGATGCGGGGTCAGCGTAGATGGGGGCGATGCCGGCATTCACGGCGCCCTCGTTCATCATCATCGCATATTCTGTGGCATTGAGCACTTTGCGTTTTTTGGCAACGTTCTGCCAGCCATAACTGAAATCGTAACTGATCTTCACCGGACCTTCCTTGCCCGTCTTGGTTGTGACAAGCACAACGCCGTTTGCAGCACGGGCACCGTAGACAGCACCTGATGCCGCGTCCTTGAGCACTTCTATAGAAGCGATGTCGTTGGGGTTGAGATAGTCAAGACCGCCTTCAATAGGCATGCCGTCAACAATGTAAAGAGGATCGGAGTTGTTGATGGTGCCTATACCGCGGATGCGCACCCTTGCGGCTGCTCCCGGCTGACCTGATGACGAGGTGACTGTGACGCCCGATGCAAGACCTTTCAGGGCATTATCCATGCGCACAGGGGCTGTGGCGGAGAGATCATCGCCGGTAACCTTGGCAATGGAGGCGGTCACAACGCTCTTTTTCTGGACTCCGTAGCCTATCACCACCACTTCGTCAAGAACAGTGTTGCTCTCCTTGAGTTCGATATGCATGTCAGCGGCGGCTGTAGCCTCGACAGATGTATATCCTATATAAGAGAAGTTGATTACAGCACCCTCGGGGACCTGGATGCTGAACTTGCCGTCTATGTCGGTCGTGACGGCATTCTTAGGCGCGCCCTTTTGCTCCACAGACACACCGATGAGCGGCTCACCGGAAGTATCTGTCACGGAACCACTGGCAACTATGTCGGCAAAGGCGCTCGTGACGCCGAAAAGCAACATAGCCAGTAAAATCACGCATGATCTTACGTTCATTTTTTGTTTTTCCATGTGATTGATTGGTTTTAGATTGGTTTAGATTCTGATGCAAAGTTAGTCATCCTTTATAACTAATATATAAGTCATGAAAGCGATATGGTAAGCATCTCGAAAATGTAACCCATTAAAAACCAATGCTAAACATTTGCACGCCGTGTGTAATTTGGTAAGTCCGGCAATGCGTACAGGGAAGTCAGAACGATGATTTTCCCAGCGATTGAACTGCCGCAGCGAACTCCTCACGGGGAACTGCGGCCTTGTTGCGTGTACGCTGACGCGTGTTGTAGACGGTCTGCACCGATATGTGCAGAAAACGCGCAATCTTGACACTGTCATTGAGACCCAGACGCACAAGGGCATATATCCTCAGCTCTGTGGTGAGTGTGTCGTTGCCGCGTGGATGAATCTGCTCCTCAGGCCTGAGCAAGGTGTTGAAATCAGCAACAAAATCAGGATATATCTGTAGGAATATCCTGTCAAAATTTGCATAAAGCAGCTTTATCTCGCTATGCGAGAGCTCCGGCGACTTGCACATTTCCTTCAGCTCATCGAAACGGCGTGCAACAATCATGCGGAAAATGGCTTTGCGGAAATCGTCAAGTTTGGTGATGTAATCAGAACAGATGGTGAATATGTTTGCTATATATTTCTCCTTGGCCTCATTAATGTCAGAGAGCTGGGAGGCGCTTCGTCTGGCTTTATCATACATGGCGGCCAGACGCCGGTTGCTCTCGTCAAGTTCACCGCGTGTGGCCGAGAGTTCCTCCACTCGTTTCTCAAGCGACACATTTGCCCGCTTCAAGGCGCGCCGTGACCGCGCCAGCTGCCTATACTGCCTGATGATGTAAAGAAGCGCCAACAGAAGCACGCCCAACACCGCCACCAACAGCCACATCATGGTGCTGTTCTGCTCGGCCTGATTCCGGCTGTGCTGATAGAGCGCATTGATGGTCTCCTCTTTCAGACGTGCGAGCTGACCCAGACGGATACGACTCTTATAGTGGTTGGCCCAGAGGAAACTGTAGTTGATATATGTGTTGGCACGCTCAAAATCACCCTCATTGATAAGCAGAGCGGCCACTTCCTCAAGTGACGCGACTTCTTTTACGCTACCGCGTATATCTGCCATGGCAGACAGAATCAGATACTTCATCTTCTGGGTGTTATCAGCGGCATACTCATAGAGTTTGCTGAGCACCCATGCGTTCAGTGCGTCCTCGCGCGTCTTGAACTCGCTGCGGTCCACAAGGGGCTTGATGATGTTTATGGCCTTCAGTGCCTCAGACTCATCCTTGAAATGACCCCAGCCCACAATCCATCCGTAATAAGGATCATCAGGCGCCATGTTCTTCATGGCGTCATTTATCAGGCTGTCCACGCGTTCCGGATAGGCTGTCTGACGTCCGATGTCTCCTATATACTGGTCCTTATGGGAGAAGAGAAAGATATTGCGGTCACAGTATTTATGAAGCTGGGCGTCAGTCATCGACTTCTCGTCAAGAGCACGCAGGCATTTGTCGGCATCATCAAGCAGGCCGGTGGCAGACAGCAGATATGCCCTGTTCAGTTCCGCATCGGTCTGCCAGTCACGGCGTCCAAGCGTTGTGGCCAGTTCATATGCCCGGTCAACATATACCATGGCTGAATCAGAATCATAGGCCGCATATTCATCATAAAGATTCACGGCCAGCCAATAGCGGCGTTCCAGATCACGTGTATGGAAAAATCTTGAGCGCAGACGGGCAATATCAGCCTCCTTGCGGCGGTCTATGTCAGGTGACCGGGACAGCAACGTATCAAGCTGTACCAGCAGACGGCGGTTCTCATCATTGAGATATCCATCGGCTTTCCCGACCGCAGTCTTAGCCGAGAGGATCAGAAATATGCAGGCTATGAATGGTATAAATTTTTTTGGCATCAGATTCATTCAGAACTTTAAGGTACGTCCGGGGTCATCGGCAGACCTGAATTCTTTGGACAATATTGGATAGATGATACAAATAGAGCGTAAAGTTAAGAATAATTCGCATCATTTCAAAAATTTCAACACAAAACACCGTTTATTTTCGTTTCATATGGATATTTGTTGCGAAAAAAGGGCTATATCCGGATTTGCCATTTTTACATATGCCCCTTCATAGAGCATTCAAGAGAGCGTCTGATTACAGAAGTATTGGCGCTGAAATATTTCATGAAAATTTACAGGCTGACAATTAAATAAAAATTTCGTTAAATGGGCTATATCCTCAGAAAAAAGTAGTACCTTTGCAGAGCATAAAAGCATACACACTCAGGCGCATGCCTCAACAGGCCTCAGCGCGTGTGGATCAGAGAAAACATAGCTAAATTTATCAACCCATAATTCAATAAAATACACTATGACTAAAATTGGTATTAACGGATTCGGCCGCATCGGTCGCTTCGTTTTCCGCGCATCAACAAAGCGCAACGACATTGAAGTAGTTGCTATCAACGACCTTCTCCCCGTTGACTACATGGCTTACATGCTCAAATATGACACCATGCACGGTCACTTTGACGGCACTGTTGACTATGATCTGGAAAAGAGCGAACTCATTGTAAACGGCAAACACATCCGCGTCACCGCATGCCGCGACCCCAAAGAAATTGCATGGGGCGAAGTAGGTGCCGAGTACGTTGTTGAATCAACCGGTCTCTTCCTTACCAAAGAAAAAGCACAGGCACACATCGAAGCCGGTGCAAAATACGTTGTGATGTCCGCTCCCTCAAAAGATGACACCCCCATGTTCGTATGCGGTGTCAACGCTGACACATACGTTAAAGGCACACAGTTTGTATCAAACGCTTCATGCACCACAAACTGCCTTGCTCCCATCGCCAAGGTCCTCAATGACAAATTCGGCATTGTTACCGGCCTTATGACAACCGTTCACTCAACAACCGCAACCCAGAAGACCGTTGACGGTCCCTCAATGAAAGACTGGCGCGGCGGCCGTGCTGCTTCAGGCAACATCATCCCCTCAAGCACAGGCGCTGCCAAGGCTGTTGGTAAAGTTATTCCCGAGCTCAACGGCAAACTCACCGGTATCTCCATGCGTGTCCCCACCCTCGACGTTTCTGTTGTTGACCTCACCGTCAACCTTGAGAAACCCGCCAGCAAAGAGGACATCTGCAAGGCTATGAAAGAAGCCAGCGAAGGCGAACTCAAAGGCGTGCTCGGCTACACAGAGGATGCTGTTGTCAGCAGCGATTTCCTTGGCGATCCCCGCACATCAATCTTCGACGCCAACGCCGGTGTTTACCTGACACCCAACTTCGTGAAAGTTGTATCATGGTATGACAACGAGATCGGCTACTCAAACAAAGTCCTCGACCTCATTGCAACTATGGTCAAGATCAACGGCTGATAAAACATCATTGCCAAAATAGACCGGAAAGGCGGAGCCTGTGATGGACTCCGCCTTTCCGCGTATTGTTGCCAGAGAGCGATGTGCCGATGCCGGCAGTTCATTTACGGCCAAAGTCAGCAGGTATCTCTCCCCAGTGTTCCGTGTCCCATTTCAACAATGGGTTGACGATAGGGCCGTTGGCTGCAAGCCAACGGTCGGCACGCGCCAGCAGATCACGTGCGCGGGCGTTTTCAGCACTCGGAACAAGACGGGAACGGTGATGACCGGCGCGGATCCACGCCAGAGCCGTGCGGCTGTCAGAATAGATCGGCGTGGTGGCGTCTCCGCGTTGTCTGAGCATGGCTGCGGCATGGATTATGGCCAGATACTCACCGATATTGTTTGTGGCGGCGGCAATAGGCCCCACACGGAACAGTTCGCGGCCCGTGAGCACTTCCACACCCCGGTATTCCGTAGGTCCCGGATTGCGTGAGCATGCGCCGTCAACAGCTATGGCATCGGTGCGTATCTCAGGGATCGCCGAATAATTGACTGCCTGCGCCCGCTGCGATGACATGGCCCGGAACAGGGCCATCTGCTCGCGGGGATCGCCACGGAAAGCCTCAGTGGCAGTCACAAGATCAGGAAATGACCGGTAGCGGGCGTCGGGATATCCCTCAACCTGTTCCTGACATTCTTCCCAGGAGCTGTATATGCCGGGAGCACGTCCCTCCCACACAACATAATATTTACCTACCGCCATTGCTTATGAGAATTGGAGAAGCATATTGATATCAATAGGACGCACGCCCAGAAACATCGCCATGCGTTGATTGACAACGCGGCCCATGAACGTGTAAACCGCTTTCTGTAGCCCCGGATGCAGTTTCAGGGAGTTGCTGAGGGCGCCCCCGCAGAGCATGATGTCACTGAACATGCTGATGAGCGTGTCACTCAGCGCCATGGCAACCGTACGTGGAACTGCGCCGGCTGCATTTACATAGCAGACCCGCCGGCCCTCCTCCGCGCTGTCGCAGGCCCGTGCCGAAGCCAGATCAACACACCGCATTGTCGGAAAAACCGGTTGAGGATTGTCACCAAGACAGAATGTCACAACTCCGCGTTTCATCCCGCTCACCACCTCGGGGGTGACGATATGTGGAATACCCAAGGGCGTGGCAACCACAACATCAGCCGTACGCAAGGCAGCGATGACCACACGCGGATGCATTGCCGACGCCACAATTGCCGGGCCAAGCTCACGCACCGCACGGCGCAGACGATACACATCCGTATCAAACATCCGCACCATCGCGCCAAGTCCCACAGCTGAGCGCGCCGCTGCCAGACCGGCCAGACCGGCACCTATGACCGTCACCTCACAAGGCACCACTCCCGCCACTCCGCCAAGCAGTATTCCCTTGCCGTGTATGGCATCGGCCAGCAATGACGATGCTGTGGCCATGGCCGCACGCCCGTCAATCTCGTTGAGAATGTCGGCAAACGGGGTATGACCCTGTCCGTCAGTGATCAGGTCAAGAGCAACAGCGATGACATGACGTTCAAGCAACAGCCGCAAAGCATCTGCATTCTGGTTCTCCGGATGAAAAAGCGTCAGCAGCAGACTTCCGCGCCTCAGACGCCGGGCATCAGCCACCGATATCGGCGCCAGATGCAGAACAATGTCGCAACACAGCGTTTCCGCGCGGCCTACAACGTGTGCTCCGGCGCGCAGATATACGGCATCAGGATAATGGATTGTCTCGCCGGCTCCTGTTTCCATACGTACATCTATGCCACGGGAGACAAGCATTCCTACGCCTTCAGGCGTAAGCGGAAAACGCCGGTCAATGTTTCCTGTCGCGGCAGGGACGCCAAGTGTCAGACTGCGCTTGCCGGCTGCAACCTCAAGCAGTTTTTCGAGCGGTGTTGGGATCTGTGATGTCACTATGATTGGTATTAAGTCTATTCAGTTGATCATGCTATATCAAAAATGCTTTTATAAAAGCATCGGCGGTAGCCGCAATTTCGGCTTCGGTTTCCAGACGTGAGCTGTCAAATGTTTCCGCTGCCTGACAATAGAACGGTCCGCGCCGCTGTTCCAGTTCACGCAATGCCTTGTCAAGACCGATGGCATCGCACCCTTCAAGCAGCGGTCGTTGGCCGGGCTGTGCCACGATTCGGGACACTATGCGCTCCCGGGAAGCCTGTAGCCATACGGTAGTTCCGGCATTGTTCATCAACGTCATGTTGTCACAATGGCAAGGCGTGCCTCCGCCACAGCCAACAATGATCGGTGAGCCTCCTTCCACTATGCTACGCAGCATCGCGCTCTCGCGCCTGCGGAAAGCGTCCTCGCCCTCCTGTCTGAAGATATCCGGAACAGACATTCCGGCTTCGGCTTCCACAGCCTCGTCAAGGTCAATGAATCTCACTCCCGTACGGGCGGACACGGCGCGTCCGAGCGTTGTTTTTCCAACGCCCGGAAAGCCGATAAGGAATATGGCATCTGATGCCGCGCTCACTTCTCCGTTCCGTTCTGCTTGGCCAGAAGGTCACGTATCTCGGTAAGAAGTTCCTCCTGAGTCGGTCCTGCCGGTGCAGCAGGGGCTTCTTCCTCTTTACGCTTGAATTTGTAGATAACTTTTATAGCCAGGAATATACAGAATGCAATGATCAGAAAGTCAACTATGGTCTGCACAAACGCACCCCAGGTGATAGCAACCTCCGGAGTGACTATCTCTGTTCCTTTGGTAACGCCTTCCTGTATAACAAACTTGAATTCTCTGAAATTGGCGCCTCCGGTAAGAACGCCCACTCCCGGCATTATTATGTCATTTACAAGTGATGTCACAATCTTGCCGAAAGCTCCGCCGATAATCACACCGACTGCCATGTCAATGACATTGCCTTTCATGGCAAAGTCTTTGAAATCTCTGAGGAATTTGCTCATAACAGAATATGTTGAGTTATATAATTACTTTTTTATGTTAATACTATAGGTCAATATACACTATATATACTATGTGTCACACACCGTACACTGGAAACCGGATTCCGCACTGTATAATCCACATATTGATTCACAAAGATAATAATTCATTTTGAACCATGCCTAATTATAACCGCAATGCGCCATAAAAAGTTCCATACCACCCGTCGCACGCGATAAAAAGTTACGACAGGATACACAAAAAACATCGGCATGACCATGTGAGCCATGCCGATGTTTTCAGTCAACGGTAAGGGGATTATTCCTCGTCGCCGGTGAACTCAAGAATATTATTCTCTATCGTACCTTTTCCAACCAGCAGTCGGAGCGGGTTGCCCATCACTGACTGACCTACTATCTGGTTGAAGTTAACGGCGTCCTCTTTGAAATTGTAGGGACGACCGGATGTCTTGACATCATTCACGCTGATCACGTACACGGCGTTATTGCCCTTGAACGGACCGGTAATAGCACCTTTCTTGGCTGATGCAACCTGACCCTGAAGGGTGAATTCATTGAATCCGATTGCAGGGATACTGTTGTCACCGAACACAGACTCTGCATTGGCAACAGCCTCACCCATAGCAGAAGCATAGCCGTTGAGGTCTTTTGCCTTGCCGGCATATTGTTTGATGAGTTTCTCGGCTTTCTTGTCGGCAAGGATCACCGGTTTGAGCTGCTCACGTACAAATGCTGAGGTAACGGGCAGGTAATCGCCATCAAACACATCCTCAACAGCCACAGCCATGAGGAAATTGTTGTTGGAGTGGTTGAATACGGGACTTACAGCACCTTTGTCAGCTTTCATGGCCCATTTTACGGTGCTACGTGTTCCGGGAGCGCCACCGAGGCTCGGAGTGGAAGGGGTGACAACAGCGTCGAGCACTGTGTAGCCGTTCTTCTTGGCATTCTTGGCAAATGACTCGGCTGTGCTGTGATTTGCAACAAAGGCGTGCAGTTTGCTGTTGAGATCGCCCAGTGTCTTTTCTGAGGGAACCACAACATATTCCATTTGTGCGACGTCATATATATTCTCAGGCAGTGAGCGCTCTTTGATGAGATATGCACTCTTGTAAACCTGCTTCTCTATGCCTTTTTCTGTCTGCTGGCTCACAGTGTCTGTCAGGAAGAACACTGTTCCCACCGCATTGGCCTCAAGCGCTGCGCTGATTTCAGCAGGAAGTGTCTGAACGGGAGAAGCCAGTGAGATCTCTATGTCTTTCTGTCCGCCGAGGGGTGCGGCAATGCTGTCGAATGTGGCGGCTGTGAGACTGTTGAGCAGGCTATCGGCAGATGCGGGCACGGAAACTGCTGAGAATTTCACATTGTCAATGCCTGTGCTCACACCGGTTATCTTGGCCATGGAGTGCACACCTGGGCGTGAGGGGAGATCTTTCACCGTGCCGACGGCAAGACCGGCTGAGGTGCTGTCTGTGCCTGCAAGCACACGGAGGTTGTTGTCATCCATTATTTTTCCGCGGGTATATTTACCTGTTGTGCTCTTGAACCCTTTGTGATTCTTAAGCGCTGCGGATATGCCTTCGTTGGCAAGGAGATCTGTGCGCAGACCGGCAGCTTCGGCAGCTCCGGCCTCATAATCGGCTGCAGAAGGCTCGATGCTTACCACAACGTATTTAACCACGCGTGTTTCCTCGTCAATCTTATATGCGCCTTTGTGCTCGTCATACACTTTCTGATAGTCCTCGTCGGTGATCTTGATGTCCTTGTCAGGAATTGTAGTGAAATCCTTGCGGACATAAGCAAATGTCGAGGTGGTGTTGCGATCGTCATAGAGAGCTTTGGCGTCGACTTTGTTGGCAGTGAAAAGACCGGAGAGCAATGACACATAAGCCTGCTGACACAGTTGTTTGTCGGCATCGCCTTCCATCTTGTTCCATACGCCGGTCAGCATTTTGCCGTCTTCAGCAGTCAGTTTGTACTTGGCCGGTGATTTCATGGCATCCGCATAGGCACGCGTATCAACAATACCTGTCTGGTAGAGCGCCTGAGCACCCTGCTGGCCGAACTGGCTCATGAGCATCTGGAATGTCGATGAGGCATATGCCGGATCAAAAAAGAGTCGGGATATCTGTGAGTCTGTCACCTTTATGCCCAGTTCATCATATTCCTGATCAAGGAGTTTTTCAAGGAGCAGCTCATTAATGACCTGAGCGTCAAGCATTGACTGGTCGAGTTGCTGCTGGGCATAGCGAGGATCATTCTTCATCTGGTCAGAGAGCTCGCTGGCGCGCTGCTGGAATGCCCTGTAGTCAACCTTTGCGCCATTGGCTTTGGCTACGGTGTCACCGGGGCCGGTAAAGGAGCGTCCTGATGTCAGGAAGTCGCCCAAAATAAAGGCAAGGAGTGCACCTATGATCACGATGAACAGGAGCACCGATCTTTTTCTGATTTTTTCTAACGTTGCCATTGATATAGTTAAAAGTTAAGTTTAAATTTCTAATTTATAGCATTTTGTGACAGACAATGCAGCGCTTGTCCATATGGGCGAGCGCAATAATCGCACAAAGATAAGAAAACTTGTGCAAAAATCCAAACATCCGCATCGTTGCCGCCCTGTTTCCTGCTGTCCGTCGGCGAACCGGCGTTTTGTGCTGACGAATGTGCCTGTTCAATTTTTTGCCATATTTGACTTCGTTTTATATATTTATGCTTGGCAATGTTCAAATTGATTTTGCATTGACCTTACTTATTCGTAAATTTGCCATTAATAATTCAGACAATAGACCATGGATATTTTACCTGAGAAATATGTCATCACAGTGGGACGGCAGATGGGCAGCGGCGGACGCCTTGTGGGCCGCAAGCTCGCAGAGCGCCTCGGCATAGCATATTACGACAAGGAACTGCTTCTGCAGGCAGCCCGACAGGCCGGCCTCTCTCCCGATTTTTTTGAACGCAACGATGAGCGGCGCCCACATTTTCTGAGCGGTCTGTTCTCTTTCAACATGGGTATGGGGCCAATCTCGGTGTACGACGGCAGTTCATCAATAAGCGATGACGCTCTCTACCGCGCACAGTGTGATTTCATGCACAGCATCGCGGCAGCCGGACCATGTGTGATAGTTGGCCGCACTGCTGATTATGTGCTCCGCGATATGGACAATATAATCAACATATTTGTACATGCGTCAAAAGATGACTGCATACGCCGTGTGATGGAGCGCGACCCTGCCAAAACGGCTGAACAGGCACGTGCATTTGTGGAAAAAACAAATAAACTTCGCGCCGGATACTACAATTTCTATACAGACAAACGCTGGGGCGATGCAACAAGCTATGACATCACCTTCAACTCGTCGGCAATAGCCCTTGATGACATTGTGGAATTAGTCATCGCTTTCATGCAAGCACGCTTCAAGACAACAAACTCATAAACATATACCAATGAAAATCAAACGTTTCATCCTTTCAACAGCGGCTGTGGCAATCGGTCTGTTTGCCTCCGCTTTCAGCACCGACACCGTTGTCGTGGCCACTGAATATCTCGCCACCCCCATGAAAGTGACAGTCATAACTCCGGAAGCGGCCAAAAGCACACAGGACAAATTCCCGACCGTCTATCTGCTCAACGGCTATGGCGGCGACTACACATCATGGACAACCATACAGCCGCGTCTCGGTGAGCTTGCCGATACATATGGTATGGTCATGGTCATGCCCGACGGACGCGATTCATGGTACATCAACTCAACAACTGACCCCAAGATGCAGATGGAAAGCTTTTTCACTGAAGATCTTGTCCCCTTTATAGACTCGCATTTCCCCACAGCCGCTGACCCGGCCAAACGTGCTATAACAGGTCTGAGCATGGGTGGCCACGGCGGCATGTATCTTGCAACACGGCATCCGGATATCTGGGGCAACATGGGGTCCACCTCCGGAGGCATCAACATCCTGCCTTTTCCCAAAAAGTGGAAACTTGAAAAAGCTCTGGGAGCTTATGCCGACAATCCCAAAATCTGGGAGGAGAATACGGTCATAAACATGGTACCCCGCATAAAGGAAAACGGTCAGAACATAATATTTGACTGCGGCAGCGAGGACTTCTTTGCTGAGATAAACAATGATCTCCACAAAAAACTTCTGGAGGCCAAAGTCCCGCACGACTATATCTCGCGTCCCGGCACCCACAATATGAAATACTGGGCTAACTCCATTCTCTACCAGCTTCTGTATTTCCACAACAAATTCCAGGGAAAGTAAATTCCAAGAAAAAGGCAAAGAGACGCCCCATGCAGCTGAAAACGCTCAGTATCACCAACTTCAAGAATATTGAAAATGCACGGTTTGTGTTTTCAGACAAACTCAACTGCCTGTTGGGAAACAACGGTATGGGCAAAAGCAATCTTCTTGACGCAATCTATTATCTGAGTTTCTGCAAAAGCTTTACGGGAGCGCCTGACCAGCTCATCACACGGCGGGGAGAGACATTCATGCACGCCCAGGCACGCTATTTGCGTCGCGGGGCAGATGAAGAGCTGAATGTTAGTCTGGGGGGCGGACGGCGCAAGTCATTCAAACGGTCAGGCAAAGAATATCAGCGTCTCAGCGCCCACATAGGGCTGTTTCCGGCTGTGTTGGTCTCGCCGGCGGACATGGAGCTTGTGAACGGCGCGGGCGAGGAACGGCGGAAGTTTCTGGACATGATCATCTCACAGGGTGACTCACGATATCTGGACAGTCTGATACGCTACAACCACAATCTGCAGCAACGCAACCGGCTACTGCGTGACCAGTGTATCGACAACACGCTATTCCTGGCCGTAGAGACAGCCATGGATGCATCGGCCAGGTACATCACACTGAAACGCCGCCAGACCATTGACCGCCTCAGCGGCATTCACCGACGCTACTATGCCGCTATAGCCGGCAAAGACGCCGAAGATACCGGTCTGGAGTACGTAAGCGCCCTTGAAGGAGAACAAGACACATCCATGCTTGACCTTCTGGAACGCAACCGCCAGCGTGACAGCATTATGCGCTTCACAACAGCCGGCCCTCACCGCGATGACATCAGCCTCACCCTTTCATCCATGCCCGTAAGACGCACAGCCTCGCAGGGACAGCAGAAAACGTTCACCATAGCGCTCAGACTTGCCCAGTATGAGTTCCTGTGTGAATGGACGGGGCTCAAACCACTGCTCCTTCTTGATGACATATTTGACAAACTTGATGCCTCACGCGTGGAAGCCATCATCAGCGTAGTGGCACAGGACACATTTGGACAGATATTCATCACTGACACCAACCGCAAGCACCTTGACGAAATACTTGGACATATTCCGGCGGAACACGCCCTGTGGACAGTGCGCGATGGCGTTTTCACGCCCAGTGAGACAAACTCATGAAACGGACAGAAGCAATACGCGTTGACGCTATCATACGCATGGCCATGGAGAGCACCGGCACGATGGACACCTACCGCCGGCAACAGGTGTGCTTTGCGTGGCCGGAGATTGTCGGACCGGCGATAAACCGATGCACCACACGCCGCTGGATTGACCGTGATGTCATGCACGTTTGCATAACATCCGCCTCCCTTAAAAACGAACTGGGATATATCTCTGATCAGCTTATAAAACGCCTAAACAACGCTGTGGGAGCCGATGTGATAAGAAAAATAGTATTCCACTAATATAATAATACACACCCCCCTCTATGGACATTCCAAAGGCGCCATGCACACTCACCCATTGTCTGGACATACAGCAACGTTTCGGTGACTATGATGCATTTCAGCACGTCAACAACAACGCCTACATGCAATACTTTGATCTGGGGAAAACGGCTTATCTATCATCGCTTCTGGAGCATAGCTTTTCTCCAAATGAAATTTCGGCGGTGATAGTGAACATCAACTGTAATTTCTATGCGCCCACCCCAATAGGCGAATCCCTGTGCGTGAAGACAGGATGCAGCCACGTCGGAGATAAATCTTTCACGCTCTATCAACAGATTGTAGGCAAAGATACAGGCGTCATAAAAAGCACGGCACAAACTGTTCTTGCAGGGTTCAATATTGCCACACAAACAGGCGCGGAACTGGACATACACCTCCGCGAAGTCCTGCTCGCAGCCATGCAAAAGTCATAGATGATATGACAAAGGACTAATCGGAGTGGTAAGGCTAATCGGTCCTATTGTCTGTTTGCAAAAAAAAAAGAGAGAGGGCGTGGACTTCGTCGTGAAGTCCGCGCTCTCTCTTTTGAAGGGGGCGGTTACCTACTCTTCCGCTTTCGCAGTACCAT
>JAUNPQ010000041.1 GCA_030536615.1 Bacteroidales bacterium
ATTGTTTGACATCACAAAGATAATACACTTTTGTGAATTAAACAAATTCAGAACGCTATTTTTCTGTTAATAATTCTTAAAGTTTTCGCCCCGGCAGGGTACAAAAGGAATCAAAAGGGATGCAACGGAAAAGACGCGCAACAAGGGAAAATAAAAGAAGTAATCATATTGATTACCAGATTTTTAAATATCCATACTATTGCTTAAATTTGCCTGTCACAGAGCAATGGTATGAGTCTTTACAGCCGCATAGCGCAATTTTTTCACCGCGAGCGTCTTTCGACAGCGCCCGCCAGAGCCGGCTATTCTCCCCGGCAGGGGCAGTGGGAAGAAATCATTGGTCCGGGTCAGGCACAAGCCTTACAGATTGCTACGGTTTACCGCTGCATAAAGTTGCTTTGTGACAGCGTGGCCAATCTGCCGCTGCAATACATGAGACTCCGTGACGGTATTTTTGTTGAGGACCGCGGCAGCCGCCTGTGGTATCTGCTCAATGTGCAACCCGACAGGGCCATCAATGCCTTTGACTTCTGGCGCCGCATTGTCCAGCTTGTGCTGATTGACGGCAACGCCTACATAGTCCCGGTATATGATGACTCTGACATGGAAATATCACGTCTGGTGTTGTGCGACAGATATACAGTATCACATGACAGCATAAATGATCTCTACACGATCAGCGACATTAGAAACGGTATTTGCGGGACATACGCCGAAGATGAAATTATCCATATCAAGGGTCTTGCGGGAAATGACAGCAAAAAGGGTGTTTCAGTACTGACATATGCACGGCACGCCATGAATATCGCCAATGCCGGTGACCGGGAGACATATACCCGTTTTGCCGACGGAGGCGGTGTGCGCGGGCTTGTGTCAGATGGCTCAAGCATTAAGGGCTTTGGCGCATTGCAGGATGCGCAGCTTACAAAAATGGCCCGGAGCATAGACGGAAGCTTCCAGAAAGGGGAACGTATAGTCAGTTTACCTGGGCAGGTAGATTTCAAGCAGCTGACGCTCAGCTCCACGGACATGCAGTTTCTGGAGAGCCGTAAATTCACCGTGCGGGAGATCTGCCGCTTCTTTGGCGTGCACCCGACTTTTGTCTATGATGACACCAGCAACAACTACAAAAGCGCCGAGCAGGCAAATGTGGCCTTTCTCAGCCACACACTGGCTCCCATGCTACGCAGCATAGAAATTGAACTGCTACGCAAACTCACAGCGCCGGCACTATGCGGCAAGCGTAAGTTTGAATTCAAGAAACAGGGCCTGTACGCGTGTGATCTGGACGGCCTGATGAAATACCGTGCCAGTCTCTTGCAGACCGGTACCACTGTCAATGAAATACGTCACATGGACAATCTGCCGCCGGTAGAAGGAGGCAATACCGTATTGGTGTCGGCAAACCTGCGGGGCATCAATGATCAGGGCAACAGTGCAGGCGTGGGAAAAAGAGAAACAGAACAGACTGATAAAGATGACAAAAACAGCAATGAAGAATAAAGAGACTCTTATACGACGTACCCTGCACACCAGTGTCTCCGGGGTACATGTCCGTGAGGTGCCTGAAGGTAGCACACAGGGCCGCACCATTACCGGATATGCCATACTTTTCGGCGTGCCGTCCGCCCCGTTGTGGTCAGATGAGACCGGGGAAGCCAGAGAGGTAATAGCCCCCGGAGCGGTCACCCGGGAACTGTTGGACGGCAGCGACATCAAGTTTACTATGTTCCATGATCGGCAATTGCTGCTGGCGCGCAGTAACACCGGGAGCGGCACCCTGTCATACACGGTTGATGAGAAAGGCGTGCGCTTTGAGTTTGACGCTCCCGCCACAGTCGATGGTGACAAAGCATTGGAACTTGTGCGGCGCGGTGACCTACAGGGATGCAGTTTTGCATTCGGCACCAGATATTATGATGAGGATTTTGTGGAGCGAACAGTCAAAGCGGCGAACGGCCGCACTGAGATAACCTATACTGTCAAGGCCATTACAGATATATATGATTTTACATTGGCAGCGGATCCGGCTTACCCGGACACTTCTGTTGAGGCTCGTGAGTTTGCCCGTGGGCTTCATGAGGATCTGGCAATAAAGACAGTTCCGCCAAGCCGTGAACAGATAGATGAAATGCGCCGCTCGGCATCATTGAAAATATAATATACTAAATCATAAACTTTTATAGCATGAATAAAAAGAATGTGAACGTGCGTGAACTGGTAGACAAGCACCAGACCAATTGCGCCCGCATAACAGAGATTGCGGACGCCTGTGAGAAAGAGAACCGCGAGCGTACCGAGAAAGAAGAAACTGAGTACAAGCGGCTGAAACGCGAAAATGAGATAATCCGCATGAAAATGGCCGCCTACAGCGCTCCGGATGCCATGAAAGCCGAGTCACCCACAGAGCAGTTGCGCGAGGCTGTGAACGGCGCCCGTTCCGGTGGCAAGGTCACAATCATGCTCGCCCGCGAGACACAGCTGATGACAACGGCATCGGTGGCAGACACCGGCATCATCCCCATTGAAGAACAGGAGATGCTGAAGCCCCTGCGCGCCGGTCTCATATATGACAAAGTAGGCCTGAACATACGTTCCGGACTGGCCGGAGGCACTCTACGCTGGCCCATACACACAAAGGCCATTGCCAACTTTGCCGATGAGGGCGAGCGCCTGACTGACAGCAAGGTTGATTTTGACAAGCTCACCGTGTCACCGCGCCGTCTGGGTATTGCGATCCCTGTTACCCGCGAGGCTCTGGAGAGCACACAGGGCCTTGTTGAGAGTGTTGTGCGCGAGGAAATGCCGGCGGCTGTCGCTGACCTTATCAACGACGCCATGTTTGACACCACCGGCAAGTTCATCGACAAGGATGGCACAGAGAAAACGCGCAAAGTGTTCGGGCCTTTTGTCAAAGCCGCGCAGACGCCCTTTGAGTTTGCAGCCGAGATTCCCACCCGCCGCGAACTGCTCAGGATGAAAGCCCGTGTTAGCGCCTCAGGTATCAGGCTGACACATCCGTGCTGGGTAATGACAGACAACATGAAAGCCGAGCTTGAGGACACAAAGGTTGATGCCGGTTCAGGCCGCTTTGTCTGTGAGAACGGTCTGATTCTGGGCTATCCGGTGTTCTGCACGCCGGCAATCGGAGAGGGTAACATTGGTTTTGGTGACTGGGGATATCAGGCCGCCGGATTCTTCGGGCAGATCTCCATCGGTGTTGACCCATATACCCTGCTGCGCGAGAATGCCACTGACTTTGTGCTCAACGGCCATTTCGCCACCGTGACATTGCGTGACGAGGCATTTGTGTTGGGTCATAAAAAAGCGACAGCTGCGGCGCCAAAAAACTGACACTTGAATCCATATAGTGTATAGTGATGACTGTAGTGAGTCTGGCACTTTTCAAAAAGCACGTGCGCGCGGATGATTTTGCCGACGATGACGTGTATCTGGCACATCTGCTTGATACAGCCACCGTCAGTGTGATCACCGCCACCAACCGCACCGAGCGGGAGCTCAGGGGACTCAGTGAGGAGGGAGAGTTCCCTTTGCCCCTGCAACATGCGGTGATGATGCTGGCTGCCCATTGGTACAACCAGAGGGAAAGTGTCAGCGCCGGGCAGATGACCCAGGTGCCGGACACACTACAAGCTCTGATCAGGCCATATAGAAAACTGGTAGACGATGCAAGCGGGGAAGATGAAATATAAACTGGTTCTGCTGCGCCCCTCAGGCGCCGTGGATGATTTTGGCGATGACAAGTCAGAGGAGTTCACGGCAGTCAGGACAGTAAACGCCGAGCGCGTCAGGATATCCGGCAGCCGCAGCATGGAAGTCGGTGAGAATCTCCCTGACTACCGCGCGGAGTTCCGCATACGTGACGCCCATCCGGTGAGAGAGAACTGGCGCGTGCAGCAGCTTGGCGGCAATCTATACACCGTCACCAACATCATACCCAATCTTGACCGAGGAATGCTGACTCTGGTCTGTGATCTTGTAAACAGATAAAGGATGAAATGCACTTACGATGACAGCAATCTGCAGCGTCTGTTAGAGAGCCTTACACCGGATGCCCGGCAAAAAGCAATCAAGGGCGCTCTCCGACGTCAGGCCCGACGGACAAAGGAAGCGGCAGTGTCCAGTCTGCGCGCCACCGGAATAAACAACGCCGACGCCCTCAGCAAGGGTATTCGGGCAAAGATATTCAAACGAGCCATAGGCTTTCGCGTAACTGCGGGATCTGGGAAAGGCGCGCAAGGCATGCACACCAACCGCAAGGGCAAAATGAAACCGATTCTCAGGTGGGCTGAGGACGGTACCGGATCCCGGAGTTACAGAAAGCGTCGTTTTCTCGTTTTCGGCAAGCGCCATAACACGGGGGCCATGCCCCGTTTAGGCTTTATGGCAAAAACCAAAGTGTTGGTGCGAGGTTCCGTGACAGACGAGCTGCGCAAAGAGATCATCAACAGTGTAAAACGGACGGCAAAGAGATATGGCTGCAAATAAAACATCGCTGAGTGCCGGTGCTGTGATAAGGACGCTCTTGTTAGAGGATCCGGATGTGTCCCGCCGGGTAAATAAAATTTTCCCTGTATGGACAGACAATGCGGAACTGCCGTATATCGCCTACCGGCGTACAGGGCTTGAAGCCAATCCGCAAAAAGGGAGACCTGGAGCTGATACGGTCCAGATGGAGATCAGCTGTTACACGGCACGATACACCGAGGGTGTCCAACTGGCAGAGGCTGTCCGCTCCGTACTTGAGTCAGCACAGACCGGTCACGGAGGTCTGACACTCAGAAGCTGCTACCTTTCAGGCGCAGAGGAAGCCTATCAGGATGACGCCTATCTGCAACAGCTCATTTTTACTATAAAACTATAAATCATAAACTTCAAAAATATTTTAAAATGGAAAATATTAAACGCGGATATTGCAACGGCAGTGACATGCTTGTTTATGTCGACGGTCTGGCCACCGGCCACAGCACCACACACACCACCAGCTGCCAGAGTGAGACAAAGGAACACGCCGTGAAGCCGCCGGCAATAAAAGGTATTTCATCCGGTAAATTCAAAGGCAAGACAGTGACGGGACTCGGCATCACCGTGTCAGCGGAGGGCATGGTTTTCTACGGCGAGAGTGAGGCAGGCTACAAAATCCTGTTCAAAGCATGGAAAGAGGGCCGCAGCATCAAACTCAAATGCATGGAGCGCGGCAGCAGCGACAAGCCCTATCTTGCCGGAAACTTTGTCATCGCCTCACTTGAGCGCTCTGACCCGGCGAATGATGACTCAACCTATTCCGTAAGCTTTGAGAACGACGGCGAACCGGACATCCTTGACGAGACCGCACTGACTGAGGAACCCGAAGCTGAACAGGAATGAAACGCATAGAGATACAGATTAATGGCGAAGCATACCCCTGTAGCCTCACTATGGGGGCTATGCTGCGTTTCAAGCAGGAAACAGGCCGTGAGATAACAGAGATTGACGCTGCAAGTTTCAGTGATCTGTGCACCTATCTGTGGTGCTGTGTTATCTCCGCGTCAAAACGTGAGGGCCGCAGATTTGACATGACCCTGATGGAGTTTGCTGATTCCATTGATCCGGCGGACATGGAGCAATGGACAAAAAGCCTGGAAGTACAGAATGGCGCAGGTGACTCAGAGGGAGAAACCGAAGAACAAGAAAAAAAAAGTCTGTAGGAATTTATGAGTTGCTGGGGATAGGTGTAGGCTGCATCGGCTTGTCACTTGATGATTTCTGCAACTGTGACTATGATGAGTTTGAGAGTATCTGCCGGTCATGGAGCGAGATGACAGAGGGACAAACCCGCGAAGCCTGGGAGCGCGCCCGGATGATAGCCACAATATGCATACAGCCCCACCTCAGGAAACGGATATCGCCCCAAAAACTTCTGCCCTTTCCGTGGGACAAGAAAAAAGCGGAAATCAAGCGGCAAAACTCAGAACTCACCCCCGAGCAGAGACGCCGGCGCTTTGAGGAACTGGTGCATCGCTTAGGTGATGAAACAATAAAATAGTCATCCGGAACGCCGTTAGAAATATTGACAGTCGTTGCTGCGTTTCCGTTTCCGCTTCTTTTTCTTCGGGGGAAGCCCGAGGTCCTCTCTGGCACCACTCCACGCTATAATGGTAAAAAAGATAAGGAAGCAGATGTACAGGAAAAACAGCAGAAGCCCGAAGTGCTCTATTATATAACTGAGGAAATCGTAATAGCCCATAATATTTGTGCGATTATAGAGAGCAAAGATACGAATAAGTGAGCGCAATGGCAAATTCATTTGAACATTGCCGAACGTGAGTATCTAAGACGTCAGTCAAAGATAACAAAAAAATAATAAAATAACAAACAACTTCTGAAAATGGCCCACAGCGACAGCACAGTGTCTATGAGCTTCATCATGAAAGATGAGGGCGGCGGCGTTATGAAAATGACAGCCTCCGTTGCTGATCTGCGAAAAGTCATCAAAGCAACGGTTCAGGAGGCAGACCGATTAAAAAAGCCCTTCATCAACTTTGCCGCTCTGGCAACCGGAATAGACTCTGTCAACAACACCCTGACCTCGATGCAAGAGGTCTTGCAGAATTTGACGGCTGACTATAAGAGTTTTGATGAGTCCATGAAGGCCGCCAATACCATGGCAGGCAAGGATGCCGCAGGATTCGATCAACTTAAAAGCAGCATTTCAGATTTAAGTAAGACCATACCTATAGCGCGTGATGAACTGGCTAACGGACTTTACCAGGTTGTTTCAAACGGTGTGCCTGAAGATAATTGGATCAAATTTTTGGAGACTTCGGCGCGCAGTGCTGTGGGAGGTATAGCTGATCTGGGTAAAACTGTAACCGTAACATCAACGATCATTAAAAATTATGGCCTGGAATGGAATGCGGCCCAAGAGATTCAGGACAAGATACAGTTAACGGCAAAGAATGGTGTTACCTCATTTGAACAACTGTCACAAGCCTTACCGCGTGTAGCCGGTAACGCTGCCACGTTGGGGGTTAGCGTTGACGAGTTAATGGCTTCTTTTGCCACACTCACTGGGGTTAGTGGTAACACCGCCGAGGTATCGACGCAGTTGGCCGCCATATTTACAGCCCTTGTTAAGCCGGCAAGTCAAGCCACTAAAATGGCAGAAGAAATGGGCATCCAATTCGATGCTGCGGCAATCAAAGCCGCCGGAGGTTTCAACGAATTCTTGCAGCAGTTGGACAGAAGCATAAAAGCCTATGCCAATGCTAACGGGATGCTGGAGCAGGAGATTTATGCATCATTGTTCGGAAGTGCTGAGTCACTACGGGCGTTAATTCCTTTGACCGGGGAACTATCCGACAAATTCATATCCAATATTGGCGCGATGACAGATAGCGCCGGAACAATGGATGATGCATTTGCGGAAATGAGTAGTACAGGGAGCGCAACCGCACAGAAACTTAAAAACCAATGGGCCGCAGCCACTGACTTTATTGCCGAAATCCTGTCAGACGCCCAGCCATATATAAGTTTTGTTGCCAACACCACAATAGCATTGGGAGGTATAGTCAAGCTTACCCGGGGAATACAGACCGCTACTGTCGCTGTCAAAGGCTGGCATGTGGGGACCAAGTTACTTAATGTCGCTATGGTGCTGTCTACCGGAAGCGTCAAGAAAGGCGCCCAGGCCATGCGCAGATACGCGGTTGCTGCCAAAGGCAGCGCCGCAGCGACAACAGCGTTCAAAACGGCATTACGCGGTTTAATGTCGGCTACGGCCATAGGGCTTGCCATAACCGCGCTTACCGCTGTCATTGAGCATTTTATGAATGCCGCTGATGATGCCGCTGATGCCACTGATAACCTGACAGACGCCAATAAACGCGCACAGCGCGACGCGGAACGTCTGGAGGAACTTCATCAGGCCGAGACCTCTGCGCTTGAAAGTTCCCGCGCGGCCCTTACATTGAATATCACCAAGCTTAGGGATTTTAACGGCACTAAGGAGCAAGAGAAAAAATTAGTGTCTGAAATGAACGACACCTACGGTGACACGATGGGCTATTTTTCAAGCGTTGCCAGTTGGTATCAGGCGCTGATTGGTAACAGCGAGGCATATTGTCGACAGATGGTCATTGAGGCGCGCACCCGCACGCTTGCCAACCAAATAGCACAGAAAGAGCAGGAAAGGCACGACCTCATATATAATAAGGACGGCTCTATAAAAAGGTATAAAGTCCAAGTTAGATCAGCACTATACAAGAACAACGGGGAAAAAGTAGGGGAATTCCCAGAATCTCTGAATAAAAAAGAAAAGGAAGCCCAGAGGGCGATGAGCGTTGCCGAGATTGAAAAAGCTAATGCGGATGCGAAAAAAAATGCTGCTGCATGGGGAGGTATGGGTACTTACGTCCAGCTTATACCGTCAGACTGGCAAAAGTTCAAGGCGTCACGTGATAGTGTTGAAGCTGACATAAAGGGCCTTAACGCGCAGCTGAAATCCGTTGCAGAGGAAGCTTCCAAAATTGATTTTAAGGTGAAAGGATCTCCTGAGCGCCCGGAGAGTCCTGAACCCCCTAAAGACCCTAAGGACCCTAAAGAGCCTATTGGCCCTAAGAATGATCCGGTATTCAAAGCTGACGCATCCAATCTCAAGGAGATGGGTGACAACATAAGAGTCCTTGACCAGATGTTGCAGACAGCCACGGAAGAAGAAGCCGCACTGATCAATGCGAGCATAGCCAAGTGGGAAGAACGAGCCGATGCTATCCGCAATGCCGGCAAAGAAACAGGACCGGTCTTCAAAGCCGACGCCTCCAATGTCAAGGAAATGGAGGACAACATAAAAGCCCTTCAGTTGCGGTTAGACGGCGCTTCAACCGAGGAGGAGGGTGCGCTCATCAACGGGAGCATAGCGCGATGGCAGGAAAAAGCCGATGCGATACGCAATGCCGGCAAAGAAACCACAGAAGCCTTTGAGTGGCACGACGCGCCGCAGAACATCAAGGAGATTGATGACAACATCCGTAAACTTCAGAATGATCTTCAGACTGCATCAAAAGGAGATGCCGCCGGAATAAACGGGCAAATAGACCGTTTACAGGAGCTTAGAGCCACATATGAGAATGCCGGCAGGGAGGCCGAAGTCACTTTTGACACATTCCGCGACGGATGGGGTGCCATAAAAAACCTTAGCGGGGGCATTGACTCAATAACACAGGCATTGGAGGGCAACGGAAATGCCTGGCAGAAAGTGACCGGCATTGTAGACGGATTTATACAGATCTGTGACAGCCTGAAAGCTATTGTTGAAATAATCAATATGCTCAGCAGTGCGGCAAAAAGTCATACAGCGGCAAAAGAAGCAGAGGCCATTACCACAGCGGCGGCAACCGTTGCCACAACAGCTGATACCGCTGCGACGGAAGCCAACACAATAGCGGCAACGGCAAATACAGCGGCCAAGTCCGGGGAAGCAGTGGCCGAGGCTACATCAAGCGGGGCAAAACTGCCATTCCCGATGAATCTTGCGGCTATCGCCGCGGGAGTTGCTGCCGTTGTGGGAGCTCTGGCTATTGTGGGAAGTTTTGCCACGGGGGGTATTGTCGGCGGCAATTCGCCGAACGGTGACAAGTTACTTGTCCGGGTAAACAGCGGTGAGATGATATTGAATCGTGGTCAGCAGCAAAGGCTTTTTGCACTTCTGAATAGTGCGGCCCCGTTTGCCAATGGCGGCATTGTCTCCGGGCCGACAGTGGGACTTATCGGCGAATATCCCGGCGCATCACATAACCCGGAAGTGGTTGCTCCCCTTGACAGACTCTGGAAGCTGATCCGTCCCGCAGGCGCACCGGTGATCATCGGCGGCACACTGCGCGCATCCGGACGCGAGATTGTTGTCGCTCTGGCCAACGAGACACGCATAGCCGGCAAATCAGGCAAAAGAACAAACATAAGAATATAATCACCATGTACCTTTACGGAAGCTTCCTGACTCAGCAAGGCGATACAGTCACGGTGCATATAGTGACTGAGAACAGCCGCACCCGATGCGTGGAAATAGGCGCTCCCGGCAGCGGTGTGCTGTTTTCGTCAGATCCGGTGAATATTGAAAGCTCAGTGAATGACACCTTTGACCATCTGTTGCGCAGCAGCGCGGTCATACGGTTGCTGACGCGTGACTTCATTCCGGATCTTTTCTGCGCATCGTGCATGAATGCTGTCGTGAACATCTTCAGGGGAGATGAATGTGTCTTTGCCGGATTTATTGAGCCGCAGGCATATTCCCAGAGCTATAATGAGGTGTATGACAATCTGGAAATATCATGTATTGACGCGCTCTCCGCGCTACAGAATGCAAAATACCGTAATGTCGGGGGGCTTGGTGTGCTTTATGAAGAAGTGAGGGCCGGCGCTTCACAGCTTACATTCAGTGCCATCATGGACGGTATTCTGGGCAACGTGTGTGACTCTATAGACATCACCGGTGCCGGGGGCATACATTATTATTATGACGGCAGCAAGGCACTGACCGGCGATGCCCCCCGCTATGGCATCTTCAATCAGCTTTCCATATCGGAACTGCTCTTTCTGGGAGATAGCGAGGATGATGTCTGGCAGCAGGATCAGGTGCTGACAGCCATGCTCAAATATCTCAATCTGCATATAGTGCAGGATGGTCTGCAATTCTACATCTTTTCATGGGAGAGTGTAAAAGGCAATGAGCCGATTGTCTGGCACGATCTGAAAACCGGCGCGTCAGTGGCTATGCACAAAAACCTTATCACCATCGATGAAAGTAATGTGGCCGGGGCAGACACTACAATAAGCATAGGCGAGGTATTCAATCAGATAAAGCTTACCTGCAAGATTGAGAGCATTGAAAACATCATAGAGAGTCCGCTTGACGGCAATGCTCTTGTGTCACCCTATACCAACAGGCAGAAATACCTCACTGAATTGTCAGCGGACGGAACAGACGTCAAGGCTTTCAGCGCTTTTTCTGCCATGTGTCATGATCAGGTTCCGGATTACGCTGATGGAGTTATTACTGATTGGTACATACAGGTCCGGAATAATCCACACTGGGTATTCCCGGAGGCCGGAACAGGTGATGATCTGATTGACAAGTATTGCCGGGACAATGCAAATCAGCATATGCTTCCCAATCTTATGCCAAAGATGCCGTGCGCGGCTCTCCTCTCATTGGGGAAAGTTGAAAATAAAACCGATCATAAGGACAACTCCCCGGTGTCTAAGATTGATATGACTGATTATTTAGTGGTAAGTGTCAACGGAAACGGGTCAGATGACCCGCAAAAAACATATCCCACAGAAAATAGTCTCAGAGACAGCATCCCGTGCGCTGTGTATACAGGCGCTTGCCCCGGCGGCGTATATTCCCCCTCTGACGAGTGTACTACAAATTATATAGTGTTATCCGGTAACATCGTCCTGAATCCGCTTATGGATTTCAGCTGTGATTACAAGACCGCGCATGAGAATACAGTCTGGGATCTTATTCCACTGTCACCAAAACCGGTCCCAAGCCGCAACAACGATGCCGGCAGATATTACACACATAAATATTACAAAGCCGGGACCCCCACTGATTCTCCCGTATGGGATGAAGATACGGTCCGGGGTCTGGTGCCGTTTACCGGGACAGGCCCTGAACAATATGAGTTCAAATACAGCGCCGTAGGTGACCGCACCGACAAAATTTCAAAAATAGCGGTATTGGCCTGCATGCTGATAATAGGGGACAAATGTGTTGTAGAGACCGGGACAAGCGGCCAGATCTCAGACTTTGAATGGCGCAAATATAAAACCCGCGATCAATGCGCCGATGATGACGAATATTATCAGCAATGTTTCACAATAGGTTTTGACCCTAAAATCAGCGATAAACTGATAGGCACCCAGTTCAGGCTACAGAATAATATTGACTACAACGTCGGCATAGACGCCGAGGGTATAGCTATCCCTATCCGGAAAGCAGATAAGTTGAGTGGCACAGTGCGTTTTATGATTCTCGGACCGGTTAATTCCGTGTGGGATGAAATAACACGCCGCCATCCTACTTTTTTCAGACACACCAGGTGGAGCAGTTCAAGTATCCCCCTCCTGGCCCATGTAAGCAGTATATTCCTGCAGTCCTTTGAGGTGAAGATATACAGTGACAACGGACTGATAAATAACACAGAGGATAACGATATTATCTATGTGAGCGATACCGGTGAAAATTTTGTGAACTGTAAGGATGATATCGATTTTGAGATAAACAGCGCTCTGACGCTTAAGGAATGTCAGCAGCTGGGAGTAACTGATGCCGTTAAATTATCCACGCCTCTGGATCGGTCTACCGGTGACGGCCTGTTGTCAATTTATGACTATGACCGGAAAGAGCAGGCCAAGCCCGAGCAGTTGTATGTCGACAGCTATTATAATGAGTATCATCGTCCACGTATACAGATGACACAGAAGCTTGTCGACAGCCCTGCAGACATCGGACTGTTCAATCACTACAGGCATCCGGCTATGACCGACAAGCTTTTTTACGTACAGGGCCTCAGTCGCAATCTCATTGAGGGCTATGCCGAACTTATGTTAAAGGAGGTATGGAATGATTGATGTAAAACTAATTAAAAAGCCCAAAAATTCGGGCGCATCCGTTGGCGGCGGCATAGCTACCAACGGTAACGGCTATGCCCCGGCAGGCGCCGTCCGTGAAGCCGCACATGCTGCCCGGGCAGACGTGGCTGCCTATGCCGAGAGAGCAGGGACCGCGAAAGATGCCGATCACGCCCAATTGGCAGAAAAGGCCCATGAGGCTGAACACGCTCTGTCGGCCTTTGATCTGGATCAGGACAGTCCCGCGAGACGTGAATTTCTGAGCCGGGTTGCTGATGATGTGGCGCAGGGGCATATCACTTTTCAGGAGGGGCTGACTGCCATAGGGGAGGCATTGTTCCGCGACGGCGCCGTTTTCGGCGAGTTCATCAGTTCGCTCTATACTGGAAAGGGCGCGGGCGTTGACAAGGACGGCAACGGGGAGTTTAATAGCGTGAGGGTGCGTGGGTCTCTGGAAGTTCTGGAGCTGCTTGTCAACCGGCTGGCGGCCATCGAGGGTGATCAGCTGCTGACGGAGGGGGACGTCATAGAGAGTGTCATTGACAATGGTGACGGTACGTATGGGCTGTATCTGCGCAGCAAGTGGGAGGGCTATTTCACGGCTCAGGTGCCGGGCAGTGTCATCAAGGGCATTGTCAATACTCTGGCCGCAGGCAGCGGAGATTATTATACGTCGTGGATGCGTGTCAACTCTGTCAATGCGGCCCTGAACTACATAGAGGTCTCCCTTTATCCTGACAATGAGGTGCCGGGGGGCCGGAACTATCCGCCCTGTGAGCTGATGCGGCTGGCCCGCTGGGGCAGTCAGACGGACCCCGCGCGGCAGAGCTGTCTTTATCTGTCAAGCACGGAGGGGCGCATCGTCAAGCTCCAGGGTGTCACAAAACCCATCATTGACAGCTCCAACTATGGCGCGACGTTCGGCACTCTGCCGGAGTTCATACGTCAGATGGGGCTGCCGGTTGTGGAGGGTCAGGACTATGTGTATGCCCGCGGTCTGGTGGTTCAGGACATTGTGCGCATGGACTATCAGGGACGGCCCGTTGTGACCTTTGTTGACCGGGGAGAGTGGGATGCCGGCGCTGACTATTACAGTGAGGCGTTAAATCCAGAGACCGGGATTTTTGAGACGTCGGACGTCTGGTATATGGGGTGCAAATACCGCTGCATGGCCACCGGTACGCACGCCGCTCCGGCATGGAACAGCACGGCATGGGCCATGATGGAGGGCAATCCGGACTTCACGGTTGACTTCGCCGACACTGATCTTGTCTTTGATCCGGACCGCTTCGCCGTGACCCTGACGGTGATAGCCCGGCTCTACAATATGGATATCACCGCCGACATCGCCGACACCGATGTTGTATGGACACGCTACAGTGAGGATGCCGACGGCCGGCCCCGCACGGCCTCTGACAATGCCTGGGCCATAAAACGTGCCGGCGCGGGCAAGTCACTGGCTCTGACCGCCACTGACTGTGACATGACCGGCTACATGCCGCGCACTCTGCGCTTCACAGCCACCGTCACCTTACGCGACGGCATGGGCGCGGAGAGGGCACAGGGCGCCGCAAGCCTTGAATACTGACCACATACACATCTTTTATTATTATAATAATGAGAAAGACCAGAAGAATTGATTTCAACTATCGTCCCCTGCAGATCAGCGCCTCGCTGACCACAGAGGGCAGTGTGCCGGGCCGTCAGAGTTACGATGCCGTGAGCGGCGAATACTCCCCCGACTACACACTGACCCCATTGATGCTTCAGCCGATGGTCAGTGTCATTGACAAGGACGGGATAATCAGCTCCGGCACCATAAACGCATCTCTGGCAAATATCACCTGGACAGTGACCGAGGGCACTCAGACCCGCGTCATCACGGACTCTGACACAGACTATACCATTGAACGCTCAGGACCGCATGCCGGACGTCTCACCGTGCGCCGCAACGCCATGCAGGGCGTGCCCCTGATACTGGAGTTTCAGGCCGAATATGCCGACACGCGCACCGGACAGCTATACAGCGTAATGGCCCGTCACACCGTGCGCTGCGACAATGCCACCGCCGCGCCGCCGGTGCTCACCCTTGACGCTGCCGCCCAGGAAGTGTACAATCCGCTCCGTGACGCCGACACGCGCACCATCACTGCCACACTGATGCTCGGCAAAAGCGTGTGCCCGGACAGCCGATGCCGCTTCATCTGGCAGAAAATGCGCCCCGACGGGTCATGGAGCGATGTAGGGGCTGATCCGGTCCTTGACTATGACGTGGAAGTGAGCGCCACCACAGCCTCCGTGACCGTGCGCCGCACCCTGATGGGCACGGAGCTGTCGCTGCGGTGCATAGCCGTCTACGACGGGGACGGCCATCCTGAGACAGTCACTCCCGATGATTCCGCGCCGATGGCCTACACCGTTCTGCGCCGCCGCATTCCCCGCTATGACTATGACATTGACCGCGTGCCGGTGTCCATCCCGCCTGAACAGGCCGCCATAAGCCCTGTGGCCTCGCTTGGTGACACACAGGGCATAATAGACAATTACCTGTCCGTGCTCATGCCCCTGTGGTATATAGCCACAAACAAACCGGGCACACAGCCCTCCTACCGGCAAGTGGCGCACGGGGTGTCACCGTCCATCTCCACGGCAGCGCTGAACGCCGCCACCGGCGCCACGTTGGCCCTTGAAATGGTGGATTTAGGCGCACCGGCAGCACTGACAGACAGTGACGGAGCGGTACTCACCGACAGCGATGGCAGCGTGCTCCTGACCTGACCAATAACATCAATCAGAACCAAACCAACACAAAAAACATATCACTATGGCATTCTACGTAAAAGCAAGACCGGCGGTAGCCTCATTTCTGGGACTGACGGCCACACGCAACACACTTCCTGACGGCAACTTCCTGCTCTGGCAGGCGGACATGCTCCGCTTCGGACCGCTCACAGCCCTTGCCGACTCAGCCGCGCGCGTGGGCGCATTGGTGCTCACCCCCGCACAGGCACGCGCCGAACAGGACGGCAAAGTGTGCAACGAGCTCCCGCAGCCCACAGACCCCCGCTTCGCACAGGGCGATGAGAGCACGGACACCTCTACAGATGATAACCCCGAAAACACCACACAGTCATGAGCCAGGCACAGACATCACGCACAATCAAGTTCATCAGCAAGTCCGGCACCTACAACGCCATGATCACATCCCCGCAAGGAGATGTGTTTCAGGAATACACAGGCACAGCCCCTGGCGCTGTCACCTCCGTGCGTCCGGACTTCTCGCAGACCAGACCGGTTCTTTACTTTGTCTGTACCTCAAGCCGCGCCGCCGAGAACCCGGTCACTCCGGCGGATGTGGCCATATTCTTCAACAACGTGGAACTGACATTCGATGAAAACGGTCTCAGCAACAATCCGGGCATGGAGGGCGTCTTCAAAAAGATAGTGCCGGGCGTGGGACAGATCTACTACGGCGTGCAGATTCTGAGTGACATCGCCGCTCTCAGCGGATATGCAGGCGCCTCGGTGCGCATTGAGGCGAAAGTCAACTGGCACACCCAGACGGACATCATCACCGCCTCATACACCATCCCCGTGCAGCAGTACACCGGCGAGAGCTACCGCGTCACCATTGCCCCCGGTGACACCAAAAACTTTGTCCTCACTGAAAAGGGTGATACCTGCACCCTCAGGGCAATTGTCTGGCAGGGTGGCACGGAGATCACCGGCGCGCTGACCTATAAATGGTTTCAGCAGGACCCCGCCGAGCCCTCCGGATGGCGTGAGCTGCCGGGTGCCGCGGCGCAGACTCTCACCGTGGGCGATGACGATGTGAGCACCTACGGAGCTTTCCGCGTCGAGGTCAGTCTGTCAGGCGCGCTCATTGGCGCAGACGTGCAGAGCGTCATGGATGCCAGTGACCCTCTTGACATAGACGCATGTCCCGATCCCGCCGACGAGGCCATATATGAGGGAGACACCGCCGCGACAGTCACCTACACCCCGCAGCTTGTGCAGCGTGGCAGCGGCGTGGCCATAACCCCGCAGCCCCTGTTTACCTTTGTGGTCTATGATGCGGCAGGCGTGGCCATGAGTCCACTCCCCGCAGTTCCCGCCGCCTCCTTTGCCGTCACATACGCAATGGTGGAGCAGGCACAGAACGATGTCACGCTGATAATATCAACCGCATCCGACAACTGACACACTATGGAAGCACGCACAACACGGGTCATACACTTTGTCCGCAAAGGGCAGACCGGAAGCCGCGGACCGGCGCTGCGCGGTCCCCAGCTGTGGCGTGATCTGCCCGAGGGCTACGCCTTTCAGTCCGGAGCTGACGGCGATGAATACAAGGATATTGTCATTTACAACGACTATTACTACAGTTGCCGCACAGGCCACAGCAAAACCGCCGGCAACGCCCCGCTGTCCGCCGCCGACACGGCCACTCACCTGTGGCAGCTCGCAGACCCGGTGGAGATGGTGGCCGCGCAGATCCTTATGGCGCGTTATGGCCTTGTCCGCAATCTGGGCGTTGAGAACGTGGAGATGTATGACCGTGACGGCAACATGGTTTTCTATGCCCGCGACGGCATTGTACGCTGCAACACCGGCATATTCCGCGATGTGGAGATTTCCGGTGCGCTGACATCAGGGGACCCCGCAGGCAAACGCATAGAGATAACACCTGACAGCAAAGCCATAACCATATATGATCAGGACGGCATCCAGTGCGCATGCCTCGACGGCTCTTTCTATGACAGCTCGGACGGCCTAATCCCTTATGCCGGTACACCACCGCAGTTCTCAGCCGTACAATACACCCTGCAGGTGTCCGCCGCCGGTTCTCCGGTACGGACCGTCACAGCCGTCAGCGGCTATACCGTGGAGCGCCTGACAACGCTGCGCTTCCACGTGTCACATAACCTGTATTTCGCCGATGAGTCCACCGGCGAGACCGGCGGTGATGTCATATTGAACAACACCGCCGAACTCTGTTGTGTTATCAGCAGCAGCTCCGGCAACGTGCAGCGCATCCGCCTTGCCTCCGTCATCGGCAGTGACCGTGATGACGGCAGCCGCGACATACTGCTGACACTGATTCCGGGCACATACACCATCGCCTTTGAGCTGAGCGCCACAATGTCCTCGGCAGGGATTACGGCATTGGGCTATGTGACCGTGCCCACAGACACCATAAGCGTGCAGTCCGACAAATTCCTCAGCCGATGGTTCGCCAACGGATTCGCCCTCACGCAGAACACCGACAACTACCTGATGGCACTCTATGAACAGGAGCGCATGCGTCTGCTTCTTGCCGGTGACTTCATCCACAACGGCACACGCCAGCCATACGTGGTGTTCGCCGCCCGCGTGGACCACGCCGACCGAAACGCCGTCCCCATACTGACCGTGCTGACCAAACCCGCCTCAGCCCCACGCCCCACACTGACACACAACACATCATCCGCAGGATATACATTCAACTTCCCCGCCGGATACGGATCACTGTCCAGTGCCCTTGTGGAAGCCACAGGCATAGGCAACGCTCTGGGCGGCGGACCTGCAAAAGCCTCCGTCGCTACAGGTCCGTCAGCCGTCACCGTCACCATCTCAGACGATGAGACAGCCAACCATGGAAGCTTCTTCATAAAAATATCACGATTCTAAAACACAACCACAGACATGAACGACAAAACAACACAGACAAAACATGCCGGACAACTGATCCGGACAACAGCCATAGACCCCGCCGAGCGTCTGATAAAGACCGATGACACCGGACGCCTCACCACCGCGCCCGCTACCGTCATCCCCCACGTGACCGCCCGCTACGAGAGCGTCACCGGCGGCGCCGCATCGCTGATCACAACACAACAGTTCATAGACTCCTTGCAGGCACGCGGCGCTTTCAGTGTCCCTCACTGGATCGGCATAGGACGTTACAACTGGTCAAGCCACAACACCATCTCCGACACCGGATGCGGCAACATAAACCTCTCCGGGGCCATCATCGAAGCATTCACCAACACCGAGAACTGCCACACCGTGCGCATCACCACCGCCCCACATGCCGGATGGGGCGACACCGCCGGAACAGCCGACGCCGTGTTCATCCTCCGCGACTTCTCCACAGTCAATGGTCCCCGCACATGGACACGCCTCCAGAACATATGACCGCCATGAGACAGATAGACAAAATCATCGTACACTGCTCGGCAGGAAGCCAGAACAACACCGCCGCCGACATAGTAGCCTACCACACACGTCCCGTCAGCAAAGGAGGCCGCGGATGGAGCGTACCCGGATACCACTACATCATTGAAGCCGACGGCAAGACCGTCAGCACCGTTGCTGAAGACCGCATCTCCAACGGCTGCAAAGGGCATAACGCCACGGCCATCAACGTGTGCTACACGGGCGGCGTGGACACCACGAAGAAGGATCTGCCGCCGATGGACAACCGCACCTCGGCGCAGAAAGCCGCTTTGCTCAGACTCCTAAGAGAACTGCGCCGCCGCTACCCCCGCGCCCGCATCTGCGGACACCGCGACCTCGCACCCAAAGCATGCCCATCCTTTGACGCCAAAACAGAATATAAAGATTTATGAGCTTATGAGAACATCTGCAATCACCATCATAACAACGCTCCTTGTGACATTCACCGGTTGCCGCTCCACACAATACATTCCCGTGGAAACCCTCCGCACCGAACGCATCCGGGCCGACACCACACAGTTCATGAACATCATAAACACCTTGACCGATCGCCTCCGCCGGAGCGAGCACACAACCGACTCGCTGATCAGAAACCATAAAACCAACGTGACCGTCAACGAACAAGGGGACACAGTCAGGATAAAAGAGACAGAATACATCTACATCTCATCAAACCGCGAGCATGAACTTGAAAAAATTGTAGAGGCCAAGAACGACAGCCTCCGTGATCTCAGGCAACAACTGCTGTCAGCCAAAACCGACAGCGTGCAAGTGCCATATCCCGTGGAACGGCGCCTCACCCGGTGGCAACAGGCCAAGATGGACCTCGGCGGCATCGCAATGGGCGCGCTTGCCCTGACCCTCACCCTCGCCGCCTGCCGCCTCATCCGCAAACATCGCCCCCAACCCCGCTAACCACCACAACAACAATCATGGAAACCATAAGAATAATACTTGAACTTGTATTAGGATGCTCCACACTGTTGGGCTTCCTCCTATACGGCAAAGCCAACCGCCGTATCAAGAACTCACAGGCCGACAAGGCGGAGTCCGAAGCAGATAAGGCGGAAGTAGACCGCCTGCTTGCTGAAATAGAACATCAGCAGAAAACAGTTGAGAATCTTTTGGACCTGAACAACAGCCTCTCCTCACGATTATCCTCACTCAATGCCACTGCCGACAAGCACATCGACCGCAGCCGCGAACTCTCGGACCGCCTCTATAAGAGTGAGACCGCGCTTAATGAGGCTAACGAACGGATAATCAGACTGACCGAGGAGCGTGACTGGGAGCGGTTGCAGAAAGAACACTTTAAAGGCTGGCGCTGTGAAAGGCACGACTGCCAGGATCCACGTGGTCCACTGCCTCCGAGAGACAAGCTCAAAGGCTTGAAATATGAACCTCCCAAGCGAGCAGTAAAATAGCCTCCACAACCTCTGAACCGCTCCATAAACAAAAATTTTATCAAAAGTTGCGCCCTGATTGCGCCCTGATAAACAACAATCCCCTTAATATCAGTGCTTTAAGGGGATTGTTTAGTGCTCGAAGCGGGACTCGAACCCGCACAGCCGCAATGGCCAAGGGATTTTAAGTCCCTCGTGTCTACCATTCCACCATTCGAGCGGTTTTTGACTTTGCAAAGTTAAATAAAATTTTTCAACCTCACGCAAAAAATCAGTAAATTTGCATGGCTATATACGTTATAATAACATGACTGTTTCAGAGCTGAGAAAGCATATCATAGATAGACTCACACCTGCTGTGGGCGTGACAGAAGCCGTGGCCATGATGCGTGAGATGTTTCTTAAACTGAAAGGATATAAGCCGGTGGATATCGCGCTCTATGGTAATCGTATCGTTCTTCAGGAAAGTGTCTGCATAGCCGATGGATGGTGTGAGCGCGTCATTGCCGGAGAACCGTTGCAATATATTCTCGGGACGGCATATTTCATGGGTATGGAGTTTGTGGTGTCTCCCGCCGTGCTTATCCCACGTCCGGAAACCGCCGGGCTTGTGGACATGATAGTTGACCGCTATGCAGACAGAACGGCTGTCCGTGTCCTTGATGTAGGAACCGGTTCGGGTTGCATTGCCATAGCTTTGGCGCGTGCGCTCCGCTTCGCTTCTGTCGATGCTATAGATATCAGTGCTCCGGCGTTGTCTGTAGCCGGTGAGAATGCTGCAAAGATGCGAGTGGACATTTCTTTTCAACAGAAAGATGCGCTTGCTCTTTCAATGAAAACGCTGCCTGGCCCGTATGACGTGATAGTCAGCAATCCACCGTATATAGCTCAACATGAGCGCGCGGATATGAATCCGCGTGTGTATGCCAATGAACCGGCGCAGGCTCTTTTTGTGCCTGATTCCGATCCATTGATCTTTTACAGGGCCATCGCCGGATATGCTTTGCAGGCACTTGATGCGGATGGAACGTTGTATTTTGAGATCAATCCGCTTTACTCTGAGCAGCTTCGGTCTATGCTCGCGGCACAGGGATGGAGAGATGTGGATATAATAAGGGATTATAAGGGTAATTACCGTTTTGCCGTATGCCGAATATAAGAAACGTCAGAATAGTTACTCCGGCCCAGGCGCTTGTGCGGCTGGAGCGCCTGTGTGCGCGTGCCGAACATTGCACTTCCGAATTGCAGCTCAGGCTTCGCAAATGGAAAATCACCGAATCTGAGTCTGACAGGATAATAGAATCTCTCATCAGCCGCAGATATGTGGACGATGAAAGATTTGCGCGCGCCTTTGTCTCTGACAGAGTGCGTTTCAGACGTCATGGACGTATCCTTGTCAGCCGTGATCTGCGGCTGAAAGGTATTGATGCAGCGGTTATCGACCAATTACTTGATGAGATTGACAGGGATATGTATATTTCAAATCTCAGGCATATCATGCAGGCAAAATTAAGGATGTCAGGGACTGTGGCACTTGATACACGGGAAGGACGGATGAAACTTGCCCGATTCGGAATGCAGCGTGGTTATGAGCCATCATTAGTGATTGAGACAATAAAAATCCTGGCGTCGGAACGCCAGGATTAAGAGTATCTATTGGTTTATAATCAGCGGTCTATTCAGAAGACATGAAGTTTTGCGGCGGCAGATT
>JAUNPQ010000042.1 GCA_030536615.1 Bacteroidales bacterium
TGTTTTTTAAGGTACTCTTCTCTAGTTTTTCGGTACTCTTCTGTTTCTTTTGTTGCCAGGTCTTTTTTGCGATGATTTTGGGCATCTTTGATAAAATCAGTCAGTCCTTTCCTTTCGCTTATGGGACGGAGGTCAACAACATAACGTGCGCCGGCGAGAGCTGCGCCGGCACCGAGGGACGCTGCGGATATCCCTGAGATCATTCCGGAATCCATGGTGACGGTGTCGTATTCCAGAACGATAAGGTTTTGATTCTCCAGATATGTGACATAGTCATCAATGGCAGGAATCAGTTTTTCTGTCAGCGGTCTGAAGTCCTCATCATAAGAGTTTCTGAAATTAATGCCCACAGGGTCATCCCAGGGTATGGAATTCAGTAGCCTGTCCATTTCAGTTTTGGCCGAAGAGATTTCTTCTGCGCTGCGCAACAGTGTGTTTGAAAGTTGCGCCAATGCCTCGGATGTCGCTTTTGCAATAGACATGGTTATTTCTTTTTGCGGGTTTTTATGCCTTTTGAAAATTCCTCACGTGCCTGTCTGCGGCGTTCTTCACGCTCAAGTTCTTTCTCGGTGAGTCCGCGGCGGCGTGCATCCTCGCGTTCAAGCAGTCTGCGACGTTCTTCTTCGGAGCGTGCCAATGCGTTTCCCAGCTTCTCTTCCTCATTGAGCGACTCATACATGTTGTCAATAACGCCCAGTCTGGACACAAGAAAGCGATGTACATAATCCATATTGTCAATGGTGACATGCCTTGTCCATGAGGCGGCTGTCATTTTCAGATCATTCAGCAGATCCGGGTTTACGGTGGCTGACGATTGTCTTATCCGTTCCGCTTTGTCGCATATCTCATCTGTAATCGCTTTGAATCCTGCACATCGGGCCAATGAATCGTCAATTATAAAGACACCTAAGCTGCCGGTCATGGAGTCATGTTCCATCAGCGAAAACAAAGAATCCATGAGCATTGGATATGCCTCAAGTTCCGGCAGCCGCCTTCTGAGGTGGGCGGCAAAAGCCGTGACGTCGCGGCACAACTGTTCTGCATCCGCCCTTATGCGGGATGGACGTGACAGAAGTGCGTCTGCGGCTTTCACGATGCTGCAGTATTCCTTACAAAATCCTATGTCTGTGTCTGTTGTCAATTGATGTCATTATATATGGTGAAAATATAGTCCAGAATGTCATCGCTCAGCACATTGCTCTCAAACTTGTTGTAAATCATTACGGGATCATGGTCATAGGTTGTCGAGCCATCGTCAGTGACAAGCAACGCCGTTCCATCTTTAAGAGCGTCCGCCTCCTGGACAAGCTGCATTCCCGTGGCTCCGCCCTGAAGAATCAGCTGATTGCCGAACGATGCTATGTAGGCGTTGTTCATCACATCCGTAAGCCCTTTATAGTTATGTGCATAGACAATGAGATGTATGCCGTAGTCAGGTCCGTTCTTGAGAATATTCTGAATCTTGGCGCTCAATGCCGATGGCTGGTTGAATCTGTCCCGGCGCATGTCAGGGGCATTCTGTATGTAGGCTATTGTGCCCACAATCATCGTATCGCTGTGTTCAATGCCCATCATGTCAGAGTCGATGCGCTCTTTCAGCATGTTTTCAAGTCGGTCTATGACTTCGGCAAGATTCTTTTTGGGAACATATGGTATGCCTGCTCCCTCGGCAAAGGTGCGCAGATATGTGGATGCGTCCGATGCCTCATTGAAATAGTCGGATATGAAGATGCTCCCCTCCGGATCGCTGATCATGTTGCATAGCTGATAGTTGACAAGGGCTATGGTTGATAGCGCAGACATCCGGTCAGTGCCGCATATCAGCAGGTTTGAATTTATGCTCTTGCGGAAGGTTATGCACGCATGGCTCTCGCGGATAAACATCGGAACTCCGAGGAACACACAGGCCTCATCGGCAGATGCACGCCCGGCAGTGAGCGATTCAAGATACGCGCTGTTGCTGCCGAGGTCGCTGACGGTCTTGCCGCTGAACACAAAGCGCCCGGGCTTGTCGCATACGGCCCTGTCCCAGCACTCCGTGCAGAAATTCACATAACGGTGCACTCTGTCCGTATATGCGGCCTGAAAGAGAACATTGAATTCTTTGTCGCCGTTGCCGCCGTTCATGATTGCCTCGCCTTTTTTTGTGAGATGGGCCGCCGAATCATTGCCTGACCCCAGAACTTTTATTGAGTCCGGCTCCTTGAGATTGAAAGCAATGCGCAGAGTGATAAGTTCTGTGTCAAAGTCTATGTTGCGGTAACTCTGTGTGCAGAACACTATGCTGATGCCATATTTGCGCCCCTCGCGGATGAGCTTGTCAAGAGAGTCGCGGATTTTGCCGGCAAGCCGGTCTTTTTTCTCCAGAAGCACCTGAAACTCGTCAATGATAACAATGATGCGCGACATCACATTTCCGGTGATTTTGCGGTATGCCTCTATCTTCTCTATGACTTCATCGGTCTGCTCACTCGCGTTTTTGAACAGGTCGGCGCGATGGTACATTACCTCAATGAGGTTGTCAATAGCACTGTCGGTATATTCCCGCTGACGGGTGATTGACACAAACCGCGCGTGCGGAAGGTTCTCATAGGCCTTGAATCCGGTGCCGTTGGTGCAGTCAATAAGGTAGAACTCAAGTTCCTGAGGCGGATAGATAATTGCTCCGCCGCATATTATGTCATGCAGCAGGACAGTCTTGCCATATCCGGGGCGTCCGCCTATCATGGCAAAGTAGTGGGCGGTGTCACCCGCCAATGAGAAATTGACAAGCTCATTGGCGCCTTTGCGGCCAATCGGGATGTCAATGCCGTTGACGGTGCACCCCTGCCAATAGCTGTTGCCGGCTATCATTTCCTCCAGTTCGCTGTCAAAAGAGACAATGTTGGGCTTGATGTTGTCGGCACGCCGGTCAATCTCCTCGATGATACGCTCAAGAGATTCAGGAAGTTCAGTGTCGGCCATCACCTCATATGAATCTTCAAAATCTTTCCCGAAAGAGGAATTGTGCAGATGCAGCCCGTCTCCGGAATCCTCAAGTCTGAGCGATATCTCCAGAAGATCATGGAGCGGGCCGTTCTGTACCGTCTCACCACCGGTGTATGTATAGAAGAAGTAGATGCCGCGCGATGCCGCGTTCATGCCTGAGCACAGCGCACAGATGCGTGAAATCATTTCGCGGCTGATTTTCTTCTGGATCTGCGATATGAAGACAAAATGGTATGGGACACTGACATTTGCAGGATTGGCGTTGTATTCTCTCAGACTCCCTGCCTCAAGAAGCTCATTGCGGTTCAACCGGCGTATGGCGGTCTCCATTTCCGACAGGAAATCGCCCAACTTCTGTTCGTCATCAATAAGACTGCCGTTTGATATTTTTCCGTTAAGCCTCAGAAAATGCTTTGCCGAACTGCCAAAAGAATGCAGGTCTATGAAATGGCATCTTACAAGTTCTACGGGGACTGACAGCATCAGCCTGAACGCGAGCAACTGCATCAGGATGGATGAGGAATCGCAACGGATGCCCGTGGCATTGGCTGATGCGAACGGGATGACAGCCGGCATGAACGGGGCATTGGTGACCGGATGTCGGAGCATCCCTGCGCTCAGGCCGTCAGGAAGCATACGCGCATCAACCGAGAGATCAATCGTGGGCCATGGGGCAAAGGCGTTCCGTGAAAATCCGGAACGTTCCACTGCATTCAGAAATCCTGACTCAAGGTTCTCTGTCTCATGCTCAATGGCAGACTGAAGAGATCCGGAGTTTTCCGTTATCTCTGAAATGCGGCGCTCGCAGGCGCTCTGAATGATGTCGTCGGTTATGATTCGGTACATCAGGGAACGGGTTTATTTTGACGGTTCTATGGCTGTACGGAACAACAATACGGTGTCTCCGATCTTTATTATATCACCATCTTTGAGAACCACTGAGTCATCATCAATGTCTTCGCCGTTGACAACTGTACCGTTCACAGACAGATTGTCCTTTATGCGGAACTTTTCATTTCTATACAGAAGTATGGCATGTTGTGAACTGACTTTGTTGTCATTGATACAAATCCCGCAGTTGAAATCGCGCCCTATTATGTTGCGGCCTTCAAAAACCCTGAAGTCCACACCATTGGGATCAAGTGTGTAAGTCACCAGCCATCCTACGAGTTTTGATGCGTTGCGCACTTCCCTCCGGCTTGACACAGATCCGGATTCGTCTTCCTCCTGCACTTCCTCCTCTACCATCGTGCGTGAGAAATCCTGCCGGGGGTCAATCCCTGTTTCCGCCGCATGGAGCGGTTCATCATCAGTTGTTGTTTTCTGGCCAAATGATTCCCCGTCCAGACTGTCAATTATCTGTGTGGGCTGTGCCCCGGACATGGCGTTCGGAGCCATGCGGCTGTTGTTGCATATGGGGCATTCAGCAAGTCCGGCTTTGTATGTATGGCCATTTGGACATTTTTTGAATCTGCTCATGATAATGATGATTGGTATATATATTCAAAGAAAAAACTTCATTTAATCGCTCTTTACATGTAATGCAAACCAGTATCTCTAAATAAGAGAGTCAGATTCTGCGTAAATATTTGTAAGCCAACGTTATGTGCTGCAACAAACGTGGAATTATATGTTAAAAGATCCCGGGCCTCACATATTTGTCAAAATGGAAGCTGTCAATATGCGTGATTTTATTTATTTTTTGTAACTTTGCGGATGATGCTGACTCTCTTATTTAGAGAGTCAGATATTTTTCCCTTTGAACTTAATGCATATGTTTATTGCTAAGTCCGGGCATTGTATGCATGGATAGTTTACTCATGTATCATAGACATCTCATTATCATTGCGTTTGCCCGATCAATGACTGATGTGCTCAATGTGGAGAGATAGATGCGTGTGGTGGCTTCCGAACAATGTCCCATGCCTTCGCTGATGATGCTCAGGGGGATGCCTCTTGTTTTTGCAACTGATGCCCAGGTGTGTCTGGCACAATACATGGTCAGGGGGGACTGTAGACCTATCATTGCTCCCAGATTTTTCAGATGGCTGTTTATTTTACAGGTCATATTCCTATAGGCCTGTCTCTCGTTACAATATGCTTTAGTGAGGATTGGCAGGAGATAGTGAGTCGGATTGGCCGGATATTTGTCTATGATGATCTGCATTTCTTTGGTCCAGGCAATGGTAAGCATATGCCCGGTTTTATGGCGGCGATAAGTGATGTGACTATCTGTGAGGTCCGATTTTTTCAGGAAAGCCATGTCAATGAAACTCATGCCCCTAAGGTAGAAGCTCATCAGGAACATATCACGTGCAAAATCAAGGAGCGGTCTACGCGAAAGGTCAAGTGCTTTGATTTTCCTCATTGTGGATAGAGGCAAGGCACGTTTGACAGTTTTGTCGATACCTGTATAGGCATGCTTGAAAGGATGGCGGTTACAGGTTATGCCATCCTCAACGGCACGGTTGTATATCGCTCTGAGAATGCGCATATAAAACGAGATTGTATTAGGCGTGTTACCGCGCTTTTTCAGATAGGCCTGATAGGTTTCAATCAGCTCCGGGGTCACAGCATCAAGCATGACGTCCTCTCCTTGCCGGAATTTTTTGAAACTTGAGAGGGTTGACCGGTACGTTTCAGCGGTTCGGATCTGCCTGCGTTGGCTCAGCTGATCTATTGTCTTGTCCATGTATTGAAACAGCGTGCATTCACACTGATAGAGTTCAGACATATCATCAGTGCTGAAACCGGACTGACGTCCATTAAGTGTATGAATGATTCGGACCAGTCTGCGCATGTCCTTTCTGATGGCTGTGTTTATACCGGTAACTCCGTTGTCAATGGTTACAGACGGGATGAATTTGACTTTGATGGATGCCATAGCGAAAAATGTTTTTATGGTTAATGATATGGTTGATATGGCAAAACCAAAAGAGACAAATGTATGGATTATGCCCGGATTATCTGCATCATGCGGCATAAGTACATATCAGGACAGGCCGTGAATGTTGCTCATGTGGCTTATAATCTTTATTTTTGTGCCATAAAATGTTTTTAGAAATTAAATTGTTATGCAGCGATTTATCAGATATATGGGAATTATTCTTGTGGTGGTGTCAATTCTGCCGGCTGTCGTTTTATTTGCCGCAGGAGACTCGCAGAATGGGAAACTTGAACGGACAGAAAAAACATGTGCTGACATGAGAGACAGCATTGCCGCCATTGTTGCGGAGGTCCCCGGTGAGATTGGTGTTGCTGTGATTGTAAACGGCAAAGACACGGTTACGGTCAATGATGCGGACATATATCCGATGATGAGCGTGTTCAAACTTCATCAGGCAGTGGCATCGTGCCATTGGATGCATGAACGTGGAATTCCGTTAGATACGGCCATACGGATTGATCGCAATGATCTTGACCCTGACACGTGGAGCCCGATGCTTAAAGAAAACACTGCCCCGTTTTTTAAGTTAACCGTCAGAGATCTGCTGGAATATGCGCTTATTCAGAGTGACAACAATGCCAGCAATCTGCTTTTTGACCGTTTTGCGTCAGTGGCTGAGACAGACAGTTTCATAACAACGCTATTGCCTGCGGAAAGATTCCGGATAGCTGTCAGCGAGGCTGATATGAAAAAGGATCATCAGGTTGCCTATGCCAACCATTCATCGGCGCTTGCAACAGCCGTGCTCATGGACAGATTGTTCAATGATAGCATCATTGACGGTGAAAGCCAGACGTTCATTTGCGATGCCTTGCGCAGATGCAAGACCGGTGTTGACCGAATTTCTGCTCCTTTTGCCGGCACGGACGATGTTGTGATAGCCCATAAGACCGGATCCGGATATGTCAACAGCCGCGGCGAGCTTGTTGCCCATAATGATGCTGCCCATATCACACTTCCGGACGGGATTTCATATATTATTGTTGTGTTTGTCAAGGACTTTGCGGGCGATGAGAAAAAAGCCTCCGGGATTATATCTCATATCTCTCGGGCAGTGTACGATTTTCTTAGGTGATATCATTTCCTGCATCCGCAAATTGCAGACTGTGAATAGAAAACGGTTGTGCTATGGGGGAGTCCCGGATTATTTCAGTGTTTTCCTGAATTCAGATGGCGTCATGCCAAAATGCTTGCGCACATAGCGGCTCAGGTAGGATGTTGATGAGAAATTGAGGCGCAGCGCGATCTCGGTCAAAGTGAGATCTTTTTGTATCAGCAATCTTGACAGTTCATTTGTCACGAAAAGGTCTATCCAATATGAAGCCGGACGCTTGCTGACCATGATGCTGACTTCTGAAAGATAGTGGCTTGTGATGCAGAGCGTTGAAGAGTAGTATTCAAGGTCTCGCCAGGTGCGGTATGCCCCCTCCATCAGCATCTGTATGAATTTCCGCATCAATTGCGCAGGACGCGATGATACATTGAAATCTTTGTTGGCTTTTGCATGGATATGGTATAAGTCAAGGATGTGGACTTTCAGAAGCGATGTAATCATTTCGTTATAGAACAGATGTCCACTATGTTCACAGCGCTCTTTTAAAAGCCGCATGTCCTCAAGGCATATGATTCAGGTACTGTTTCATTCGGAGACCCGCAATTTGTGAGATTCCTCATCGAAACCTACGGTTGAACCCAACATGTCGGTCATGAATAACTCAGCTATGCGGAATGTCCGCCCATTCTATTGCATATAGCGTTGTTTTATTTCGAGGTATTTCTCGGCTTCTTCCTTATTGCCAATACGAGTGAAAAGGGCCGCCATGTAGTCATACCAACTACTGCGTGTGTCGCTGTTGACATCTTTTGCATCAAGAAGCATCAGATTCTTTTTGAGTATTTTGAGAGCGTCATCGGGCTTGTCGAGACCATGACCTGCAATACAGGCGTGCGTCAGAACACACCAACAATGCAGGTCGCTGGTCTCGGGAGACGGATTTTCGTCGAGCGATGTGATGCAATCCTTGATGATATGCAGCGCTTCGTTTTCACGGCCTTCGATTGTGGCTATATAGGCGGCTTTCAGAAAATTGATGTATTGAAGTGAGGTCGATAAGGCGTTGGATATATCATAGTCTCCAATAGCAGAGAGAATATATACAATTCCGTCTCGTGCCTTAAGTTGCTCAAGGGTTAATGTCGTGCTGTCGGCCCATTCCCAATTATTGGTGTCTGTGGCGGGGAAATAGCTGTTTATCACTCCAATAGCAGCGTTGAGGGCTGCTTCGGCAGGATAGTCGGTGTTCTGAAGCAGCCAGTCGGCCACATCTGTTTGTGACGGTTGGGCAATGAATGATTCGAGTTGGGCATTGTATATCCCATTCCAGTATTCACGGGCCTCTATAGAGTCAATGGTTTCAGCCTGCCTGAGGTATCGGGTAAAAGTCTCAGAATCATTAAGATTCCAGGCACATGAAGCCAGCCTCAAGGTGAAATCGACCAAAGAGTCCGGATAGTTTTTGAGTGGTTCGGCCCGGAAGTAATCAAGCGCAGTGCGATAATCTCCCGAGTTGGAGAGCGTTGAGAGAAAGTCGGAGAAAAAAGTCTCGTTAAATTCCGGTGACAACTGACAAAAGTGGGCCAGAACAGAGTCTGCTGCTACTTTGTAGCGATCGGTCTCTTTGGATGGATCGTCAATGCAGCTGAGCTTTGCTAACGGGACAAGATAGGGCACATATTTTTTTGTAACAATCATCAATGTGTCAACCGGCTGCATGCGCGTGGTGTCAGACGGGGAGCGGGTATATTTGGCTTTGAGCGCACGGATGTATGCATTCATTGTCAGCGAATTCGCAAGCACCGGCCCCCATTCCTGTATGGCGGGATAGGAGTTTGAGAACTGGAAGACAATGCCCGGTGTGAGAGTTGCGGGATTCACGTGGCTCATAATCCCGGCAGCGACATCATCATCGCCACGACGCTTGGCAAAGTTTGCCCAGACAAATAATGTCAGAGGATATCGGTCATATGCGCCATTTGCTATCTGTCCTTTCATGACAGGATAGATGGCGGTCATTTTTCCGTCCATAGTCTGCGTAGGTGACTTGAATTCGGGGAACTTCAGCGGTGTTGTCTTGCGAATCGGACCTGTCAAGCGGGAAGATTGAGTCAACCGTCTGATTGAATCAGGGGAAATTCTGTGATCAATCGCAATGTGACCGAAACCCGGTACAAATCGACGGATGCCTTGGCCCGGAACAATGGGGTATTTTCCCGTTCGCCATGTAGCCCCGGATCTTTTTGACGCCGTAACTGCTGTTTTTGGCAAACGTGATAGCTTCGTTATTGCGCGTGACGTCTGCGCTATGGCCGCCGGCATTGTCAGCAACAGGACTGAAAGAATGAATAACAGTTTCTTGTTCATGGTTTAATTAAGCATTGTGTGAAGCACTGAAAATTGATTTTGACGGCATGGATGTGTCACCATGTAGGTACATTAAAGTGGACCTTGGCGGAGCGTACATCCTTGTAGGTGGATCCGTCATTTCGCGTCTGCATTTTATATATCCAATCAGTAATTACGGCCTTTGCATTGTACACTATAAACGCCCCGATATAGTCTAATGTGACCTTGATGAAAATTAAGTAGATGATAATTCGGTGGGTAGTGATTAGAATATTAAATTTATAGTGCTGAAAAACAAATCAATACTCTTATACTATGCTCACCGAAGACAAAATTACTGAAATTTTTGTAAAGGCAGATGAATTCTGCAAATTAATCCAACTTAGACTCCATTACTTGCGGAATTTTGATGGCGACATTCCGTAGGTAGAGGTAAATACGCGGATAAAGTGCGGGAGGTTGAAGATGCCGGCGGCGTCCTCTTTATGGACAGAGAACAGCATGATGTCGTCAATGGCCACCAGGTCGGCCTTCAGCAGTCGGTTGTAGACAGTCATGGCTGATGTGGCGAGGGATTTCATCTTGATAGTGTTTATGATGTTTTCCATCGTCGCCATGTATGCCTTGTAGCCCTGCTGTACTGCCTCATGTACCAGTCAGGGGGCGATGAAGCACTTGGCTTCATCGTTCTCTCTTTCGTTGAAAATCCTCGAAATTTCGGCCGCACACAGGCGGCATATGTTGCTAATTTATCTGCATTGCAAAGCGTAATCATAATAATTATCGCATCGCGTGCGTATATATTCCGCCGCTTTGGTTGTCGGATATTGGACCATTAGAGTAGCATAATTCATCATTTCAAGTTGAGCTTGCGCAGCTTTTTCGGGGTCTGTAAATTCTTCTATAGCTTCTTCCATCAAGGCATCAACTTTCTTGTAGGCATTTTGCGCAAAGTCATTTCCCTTGAAGCCCTTTCTGTCAATCGAAGAATAACTTGGCCAATAATTATTTTTATAATCGGATTCATATCCTAAATTATAACCATACTGGGTAAGATACCAGCATATGACGAAAGAGTTGCGAAGACCAATAGCATAGCGGATTTTAGCATCAGCTTTTCTATTTACTTCCGCATCAGAGTTTATCAGGTTCTCCAGTCGAACCATTTCTTGTGCAAATCGAAGTTTATAGTCTGAAGAATCAGATATAAGTTGTTCTTGGTTATATTGGTAGCGGAAAGGATCGAGGTTGAAATATCCTTCTTTAGCAATATTTGTGCGGCTCTGATAGTCTTCCGAGACTTTGGCGAGCCATTCGCTTGCTTTCTCATAGTTCATTTCCCGCAGATATAGAGTACCGACTATTTCATTGATATAATCAGCCTCAACATAACTCCGCTCATTCAGGAAACGTTCTAAATCTGATGTCGGCTTGACAATTCTTTCGGCATATTTGGCCGCTTCATCTGCCTTTGAACCATAAATCCATTCAAAAAACTGGCTTTGAAAATCGAAATAATTTCTATCTGACCACGTTTCCCGGTATTCTTCAAACGGAAGAACCACAGTGTATGACTCCGGATCGTCCTTGTCATACCAGCCATAATGGTAAGCCTCATATAGAGGTGAGATTTGAAAAATACGATTGGTGGCATAGTTAGCCAACTGCAACGCCAAAGTAGTATTGCCGGCTTTTTCCATTCTGGGGCATACATCTCCCAACAATACTCTTCGCGCCATGTCCTGCCAATAACAAACCGGCCAATTCATTTTGTTATCGTATTGCCAATTTGTGTTATGATTAAGAGTGGCGTCGTTTTTCATATGTTCATCCAGCCATTTCAAATCACGGAGCAATTTGCTATGATAAGCGTGGCTGTTATTTGCGTTTCGTGCATCCATAAGGAATCGGAATGCGCGGATTGATTCGCGGATAAATGGAGTCGCATCGGAGTGCTCCGCTTGTTTGAGATAAGCCTGTGCTTCCCTGAGGTTTCCATCAAGATAGTACAGATACCCTAACGCATATTGCCACATCGCTTTCTGATGGCATTCACGCGCGGAGATTGCTTTCCGCGCGAAAAGCATGAGTTCGTTATAAAAGTCGCGTTTGTCATCTGCAACAACTGAATCATTGATCCACTTATACTTGACCGGTACCGGGTCATGGAAATCCCGATTCTTCCATTCATCAAAGTTTGAGACGAAAGATTCTCTATTTCTGACATACTCCTGCAACTTTATGCTCAACAAAGGCGAGTTGGGGAAACGATTGAAAACATACTCCAATTCCATGACACGCTTGTCGGTATATTCTGACTCGACTTCCATGTCATTCCATGCTTTCAGGCTTATCAGAGAGCCTATATCCTGACTGCGTGTGAAAAGTTCGATTGCTTTCTCGCGATTGCCATCTCGGACGTATGCTCCACCGGCATAGCTTGCAATCATGTCAGTAACTATATCTTGTTTCATCCCGCTTATCGAGGTCTCCCACAGCTCTCGGCAACTTTTGAAATCACCGGTAGCAAAATACAGACGTACCATTTGCAATGCGTAACGGGCGGCATGACGCTTACCGGCATATACTTGGCAAATATTCATCAATTCGTCCAGGCGGAGATGTTCTTCATCTCCATCGTAAGCATAATACCATGGATTATTCATATATTCGCGAATCTCCTCAATCTCTTTTGCAACAAGAATATAATCCAGATCCTCTTTATGTTCGGGCTCAGATAGCCATTGCGCAAACGTGTTGTCTGCGAGAGTCTCACCAGTCAAATCTTTAAGTTCTGAAAGACGAGCAGAATATACAATTTTCTCAATATCATCTACAGGTATTGACGGAGATGTAATCCGCTGCCAGAGTAAGCAATTCTGTTCTTTCTCATAATCCTGAAAGCGGCAGCCTTCCTGCCATTGTCGTTCCAGTTCCGGAGAACAACTTCGGAATATTTTAAGATAACCTGGATTATCCGGATAATACGGGCCACAAGCGTCAATCCTGCCGCATATTACAATAGCAAAACTAATTGCGAGTATATATTTTAGATATTTCGTTGTCTGAGTAATGAGAGAATTGTGTTTCATCGAGGTGATAGAGTATGTTGTTATGAGTCTTATCTTTTAGTTGATTGTCAATCAATTCTTTTACTTTTAGAATTTCTTTGGCTGTAGGTCGTTCAACCCGTACACGGTAGTTTTCGTATATTTTGTCCCAATAGTCTGCGTTATTGGAAAAGTCAACCTCAGAAGTCGCTTCATAGATGTTGTTCCCTATCTTTTTCAGTTGGGGGTACGAGGAAAAGTCTGTTCGGCGCATAATCCTGTCAAAATAATATTTCTCCTGTCCGGGATAGTACACCACGCTCCATCCATAGGTAGGATAAGCCACATCAAGTGGCAGTTGATAATCAGCCAATCTATTATCCCGCAGATATGGCTCAATATCCCGATACGAGAAAATTGAATTGTCGGTAGTCATTTCCATAAGATTGCCGGTATTATATACCATCAGCACGCCTTTATCTACCGGAGGCGGTGATTGTATAAGTTGATGCAACCGGATTGTGCTGCTGAGGCATTGGGTGGAATCCAAATGTTGCTTTACTGCCTCGCAAAGGCGGAAAAATGGAATGCGTGTACTTTTCGTCCAGTCGCAATCGAGTTGTATTTCGTTGAAGTGGATTCGGTTTTGCCGACATATAGCATTGATCCTTTTTACTATCTTGTCTGCGTATTCATTCTCTCTTGTCTGCATATCTTCCATCGCTCCTGGAGTGATATATACAGTTGGCACAATTTTTATGTCTGATGGAATTGAATCAACGAATCGAATAGTCGCTTCCGGCGCAGCCTTTTCATTATCATGTTGACCGTATTGGGAGGATACATCAAAGAAACGTACATACATTTTTGTGATGTCATGCTTATGCAGAAACTCTTTTTCCGCATCATTAAGCGCAAAAGTGGTACGCCAATAATATATGCTGTTACATCCGTCGTTTGTACGCGAACTGTAGTCACTGCACGACAGCAGGAATATGGCGGATAGCAAACAGATTATTAGATTCAACCTAATCCTGATGTCTGTAAATTTTGATTTCATATTCAATCAGATTTTATATTGCGAAATTCGGATAAAAATAACACCCGACAAAGCGGTTTGCCGGGTGATGTATGAACTGTTGCCGTCAGTGTATGAAACGGTAAAACGAGCTATCGCCACACCATGTAATTCACATTGTCTATCTTTTCATCCCAAGGAGAACCAAAGGTAAACACGTTTCCATCGGCATCATAATATCGTCCATAAGCTTCGCCTCCTACAAGATATATGGCTTTACGAACACCGACATCTATCAACGCTTGGGAAAAATCATGAAAAGAGAGCCTATCGCGGCTGATAACCACATTGATATTTCCGTCAATCTCTGCCAATGCCCGGCGTATATATTTCCCTTTAGGTTCGTTTTCTACAATCTGTCCGCCTACAACAAGAGGATATTGACGAAAGAAGTATCCGTCGGATGTCAATGCTTGTTCAAGCATTGGAGTAGCATCTGCAACACCCACGGTCACCTCTCCGTTGATGATTGAACAGAACCCTGCTTTTGCCTCTCCTTTACTGAGCAATTCTCCTTTTACGACATACGCACCAGCAATGCCTCCGTTATCCTTGCGGACATCTGCCGCTTGAACTATCAAAACAGCGGTTGAATCATTCAATACATCATTGCCGACTTCGAGTGTAGGTGTCGCATCCTGCGGTGTCAGAATCGTCAATCCAATACCGTCAGCTATGGTATCGGTCCTGATAACATGTGCCTTTGCCGATATCGATTCAAGCGTCATATCATTTTTAATGATAGGAGATTCTTCAGATATTTCTTTGTATAACGCATCTTCTTCAGTTTTACCTGTTAGGAAAAACATTATCGCCAATATTCCAATCAATAAAATTGATGCCAATATCCATAGAATTACTCGGATATTTCCATGCCTTCCTTTGTCTGAGGAACCGCTCTTCGATGAGATTATACGAATTTCATCGTCATTTATTTCTCCTTGTCGATTGCTCATCTTGCAGCCTCCTTTTCTAAAAGTTCTTTCAACGCTTTTAATGCCTCTTTCGATGCCGACACTTCGTGACGGAATGTTCGACAGTCAGACAACACCATCTTCTGTCGCATAGGATTGATAAAAGCAATGAAGTCGCGATTGGCAATCAGGCTTTTCCCTATGCGTATGAACCGATTGTCATCACTGCTCAACATTTCGGCTATTCGCCTCTCTATCTGTCCGAGTTGCAAGGTCAGCACAAAATTATCACCATCAGCCAGGGTTATGACCGAGTAATTCCCATCTGCTGTAATATATACAACCGTATCGGAAGGCACACGGATAATCTCCGTAGAAGTGGTGAACAGGAGGCGTTTATCCATAATCTTTATGATGCAAATTTACTCATATTCCAAGAAACGACAATAGTCCATCCCGTCCAATGTATGAAATCGTATGCTGAAAGATTCCAATAAGAAGTGCAACGGACTTTCTCCTCACTCCTCCTCAGGGGAAGTCCGCGCTCAACGGGGGCTTGCTCAGCCCCGTTTGAGCGCCTTCATAAAAAGGGAACTTATGCAATCAATCCTTTCTGGATGCAGCCTTGGAATTTGGAGAATTAAAAAGTTCCAACCGCCAATTCACGGCGGTTGGAACTTATAGGGGTGGAGCTGGAGGGGATTGAACCCTCGTCCAAACGCGGAACTAATGTGCTTTCTACGTGCGTAGTCTCCGGTTGATTTTTGTGGACGGACAGGCCGGGACGACCAATCTGCCCCTTAGTCCCTTTATTTTCGCCTGAGAATCGGAACTCTTCTCCGGCTATTCCCGATATTTCTGCACCACCTTGTCGATTAGTCTCGGAAAAAGGACAATCGGGCGATGTCTCGTCTCTGCAACTGTTGCAGGGATAAAGCTAATCTACTGTACTTCGATCAGGCAGCGAGAGCGTAGTTGTTTTCGCCATTTAAAATTGTGTGATACCGCAGTTTAGAGAGTTGCGGGCATCATTGCTCTGCACGCTTACACACCACCTCTACACGCTGTCAAAACCGGTCAGCCCCATAGGTTGGTGTATATTTGGACGGCAAAAGTATTGCTTTTAGCCGTACATGACAAGTATTTTTGTGTTTTTTAACCTTTTTATGGGCTGAAATTTTGGTGGAATGTAGCCTCAGGCTTTAAGCGGGATGACACCTATGCCTGGGCGGTCAGATGGGATTGTCACTTTTCCGTCAACAATCTTGGTGCCGTCAAAGATGTCATTTGCAATGAGCAGGTTGCCGTCAAGATCGGCCCAGTCAACCATTGGCGAGAGTTGTGCGGCGGCTGTAACTGCGCATGAGGTCTCTGTCATGCATCCCAACATCACTTTCATGCCAAGTGCACGTGCCAGTTCGGCCATCTGGTGTGCTTCATGCAATCCGGTTGATTTCATGAGCTTTATGTTTATGCCGTCGTAGGCACCGGCTGCTTTGCGCACGTCCGGCAGTCGCTGCAGAAATTCGTCGGCGATGATTGGGAGCGGTGAGCGTTCGCGCAGCCATGCTGTCTCGTCAATCATTTCCTTGGGCATGGGCTGTTCCACAAACCGGCAGTTCTGTTCTGCAAGCCAGTTGCACATTTCAAGGGCGTGCTCTTTGCTTGTCCATCCCTGGTTGGCATCCACGCATATTGGTACGGCGCTGACGGCCCGGAGAGCGCGGACAAGTTCTTTGTCATGGCCTACACCCATTTTCACTTTGACAATCTTGAAGGGGGCTGTCTCTTCAATCTCGGCGTTCATCTCGTCCGGATCGGCATTGTAGCTGATGGTGTAGGAGGTGTCAGGCGCTTTGTCGGGATTCAGGCCCCAGATCTTGTACCATGGCTGGTTCATGATTTTTCCGAGCAGGTCATGAAGGGCAATGTCAACGGATGCTTTGGCCGCACGGTTGTTGGGCGCTATGCTTTCAAGATACTCATGAATGTCCTTTACGCGGAATGGGTCTGCAAACTGTGTCAGGTCAACCTGACTGAGGAATCCGGTTACGGATTCAACGTTTTCGCCAAGATAGGGGGGCATTGATGCTTCGCCGTAGCCGGTGATGCCGTCAAGATCTATACGCACTTGTACGCCGGGGGTGGAGGTGCGCTGGTTGCGCGCAAGGTTGAATGCGTGTTTGAGTTTGAGTTCATATGGCTCAAATGTCAGGCGCATGCGTCCGCTTTTGACTGTGTTGCGGGTTGCTTGTCCCAATGCCGAGAATGAGAGGGGGGTCACTGCCATTGCAGCGCCTATGGCTGTTGTCCGGAGAAAGTTGCGACGATTCATGGTGTATTGGATGTTGTTTTCTTTTGATTTGTTTCTTGTTTGATGGTTGTGGGGTACTTCCGTCAGAAGTACCAGGGATGGTTACGGACATAGGTTATACCGGGCGTTCCTTCATTCCCGTTGATGCGCACGGCGTGCAGGAAGGGGGTTGTGAGGTAGTCGGGGCTTTGGGGGTCCACGCTGTTGCGTTTTACTTGTCCTGATGAATGCACGTAGTTGCCGTCATGGTCATATATGGCCACATGGGTAACTTTCTTTGTCTTTGCGTCTCCGAAGAACAGAAGATCTCCGGCTTGGCATTCGGGCCATTGTGAGGGTTCTATGCGGGTCCCTGTAAGTGCCTGCTGTGAGGCATCGCGCATAAGGATTATACCGTTGTACAGATAGCTTACTTTTGCAAGGCCTGAGCAGTCAAGGTTTTTCACTGATGTGCCTCCCCAGAAGTATGGGCTTCCTTCCATGGAATATGCCATGTCCAGAATGTGTTCGGCGTTGAAGTTCTGCGCAGCCCATTTGTCAAGAGGCTCTACATCGTGTTTGTCAACCCACGCCAGACGTCCGTCAGGCAGTGTTATGGGCACGCGTCCGTGCACTGCTCCTGTCATTGATCCTTCCACAATGTTGCCGTTGACAAGGTCTGTTACAATGTCGCGCGGGCCGTTCCCTTTGGCGGAGTTGTATGCCTGTGTCTGGCGTAGGGATGTCACTACAAGTCTCGGCGTGGCACGCCATTGTGCCATCTGTGCCTGTGATTTGTGCACGAGTGAGTTGTCTACAATCCATGACAGGTAGCCGTCGGGGGTCTGGACATGCCACCAGTCCCCGCGTTTTTCGAGCAGCCGCAGAGGCATACCCATTATGGCCTGTGTGCCGATTTCCGCGGAGTGGGCGGGGTTGACGCGTCCGTGTGCAACGGATATGCGTGGCATGGCCCACAATGTGTCAGGGAGCACAGTAACAAGGTCATATGCTTTTATGCCGTTGCGGGTAAGCTGGTCAAAGAGTGCGTCGTGTGCCGCCGCCTCGCTTGTGGTGCCTATGAGGGCCACGGTTGAATCATCGCGATAAGCGGCGTTGATGTCAAATACGGCCTGACGTTTGTCAGGTGCAAACCGTGATTTTACGTCGGCGATGATTTTGTCGGCCCGATGCTGAGCCGGCTGTTGTGCATATGTCCATCCTGCGGCTGCAAGACACGCTATTGTTATGGCTATGATTTTTCTCATGGGTGTATATATGTGTTATTTAGGGAGTGCCACCACCGGTAGGGGTGTGCTTTTGAGAATGGTGAGGTTCTGTTTCCATTCCGGATAGAAAAGATTTCCGCGTGATGTCTCCACCTCACCCATCTGGGCATCAACGGTCTCGGAGCGGATATGCCGTTTGGCGGGGAAGAAAGGCTTGCACACTCCCTTGTTGGCAGCAAGACGCCAGGCGTCCATGCCGGTTGAATAGAATTTGCGTGCACGCGGATCTTTTGCGGCGGTGTAGCGGCCGAACGATACATCTACCGGCACCCAGCCCACGCCTTCAAAATAGACTTCGGCCCAGTCGTGCAGGTTGACTTCGCCCGGATGCAGCATCCATCCGCTTTCCCAACGGGCCGGAATTCCGAGGCTGCGCATAAGCGAGATGTAAAGCAATGCGACCTGACCGCAGTCACCGTGACCCTCGTCAATGACGTATTGCGGTATGCAGGGGATGGTGCTGTACTCACGCGCTCCGGCCCAGGGGTAACGTTCTATGATGTAGTCATAGACGAGCTCGCTGCAACGGTAGGGATCTGTCTCTGCGCCAACAATCTGTCGGGCAAGATCCGTATGGATTATATGCGGCGGCTCAACGGCTGTATAGCGGCGGTATAAATCGGTGGTTGTGTCATAAGGCATGATGTTTGCCTTTATTTCTTCCGGACTGAAATATTGTCCGAATGTCTCGAATTCCACTATGTATTCAAAGTGGTTGGCTGACCGGTCCGGCTTGACCGGCGCTGAAAAATAGATGCTGTTGTGTACATTCGCCTCATCGGTAGGAGCGATAGCTGCTGAAAGGGTGTAATCTGCGGGCGATGCGCTTATAATCTTTATATTGCGTTGACGTTGTGATTGCCGCGGCAACGGCATCCAAACATGTAGTGTGTCACCGGCAATGGCATCGCTGTATGGAACGTCTATCTCAAATTTGTATTTTATGGCATGTCCGGCTCCATATGCACCGTTGCTGTTGTCATAAGCGGCAAGAATCGTGTCAACATATGCAATGCGTTGTGGGGAGGCCTGAGCGCCGCGAGGCGGATTGTTGCCGTTCAGGGCCGGATGCAGCAGTGCCAGATTACGCACACTTTTTTTGTGCATGCGTTTCCGGCCATCCACATCAAGCAGTTCCACATAGTGATGGCGCCCGTAATCAAGCACGGAGTCAACTGTCAGATGGAGACCATAGCGCCGGTTGAGGGCATCGCGTGCCTGCTCAAGGTCCAGAGGAAAATCGGTCTTTATGCGTCCGGCAACTGCGGCTGCCGAGTCCGTCTCAAGCCATTTTCCTTGCTGTGCGGATGCGGCGAGGCCGGCGCCCATGAATATCAGGGTGAGGACTGTGGTCTGTAAAAATCCGGAATTTCTCATAAGTCCATCGAAAATCAAATCAAGGATATATATTTGCAAATATAGCGACTTTAAGCCAAATTTGCAAATTCCGCTTGTCGTGATGAACGCGGTTTAAACAGTCTCTTAATAACGGGACACGGCTCAACATTGGCGTTTTGAGAAATGTTTATATTCCTGACTATGGTTTTAGTCGGTTGTGATCTCCGGTAATGCTCAAATGCAATTTGGCATTGCGCTCACTTATCCGTATCTTTGTACTGCTATATTGATATTATCAAAGTACTTATATCTCTTTCATAGAAACATATATTTTTCAAAAAATGGGTATTGAACTTAAATCAATAAAATCCCCGGCTGACATAAAAGGCCATAGTCTTGAGGAACTCTCCGCTCTGGCCGGGGACATCCGTGTGGCTCTCCTTGAAAAACTCAGCCGCAAGGGTGGCCATGTGGGTCCGAATCTTGGTTTTGTAGAAGCGACCATAGCGCTTCATTATGTGTTTAACTCTCCGGCAGACAAGATTATATTTGATGTGTCGCATCAGTGTTATACGCACAAGATTCTGACGGGGCGTGTCGCGGCATTTATTGACCCTGAGCATTATAACGATGCCAGCGGATATACCAATCCAGACGAGAGCACCCATGATTTTTTCAAGGTTGGACATACTTCCACTTCAATATCATTGGCAAGCGGTCTTGCTCATGCACGTGACCTTCAGGACGGTCATGAAAATATCATAGCGGTGATAGGTGACGGCTCACTGAGTGGCGGTGAGGCCTTTGAGGGCCTTGATAATGCCGGTGAGCTTGGCAGTAATTTCATTGTGGTTGTCAATGACAATGACATGTCAATTGCTGAAAATCATGGAGGCATTTATGACAATCTGCGTTCGCTGCGTGAGAGTGGGGGCACATATCCTGACAACTATTTCCGGACTCTTGGGTTTGATTATCTGTATGTCGGCGCAGGAAATGATATCGGCGCTCTCATAAAAGCCTTTGAGTCAGTGAAGGACATTGATCACCCTATAGTTGTACATATCAACACTGAGAAAGGCCACGGCTATAGTGCGGCTGTTGCCAACAAGGAGAAATGGCATTGGGAGTCACCCTTTGACGTGGCTACCGCCACTGTTTTTGCTGATGAGGTAAAAGCGCCCAGTTATGCGGATATAACCGCGCGACTGTTGCTTGACGAGATGGTTGCCGATCCGAGAATTGTCGCTGTCAATGCGGCTACACCCGGACTTATGGGTTTCACTCCTGAACGACGTATGCAGGCCGGCAGACGCTTTATTGATGTGGGCATAGCCGAGGAGCAGGCCGCGGGCATGTCATCGGGACTTGCCAAAGGCGGCATGCGTCCGTTCTGGGGCGTATGTTCCACGTTTGTACAGCGTGCGTATGATCAGATTTCACAGGATATTGCCATAAACAATACCCCGGTTGTTATTGGTGTCATAAATGCCGGCTTCCGTGGCCTGACTGATGTGACCCACCTGTGTTGGTTTGACATTCCTTTGCTGTCAAACATCCCTGATATTGTCATGCTTGCGCCGGCATCGGCGGCTGAATATGTGGCTATGGCCAAATGGGCATTGCAGCAGACGGACTATCCGGTTGTGATACGAATCCCCGCTATTGTGTCAGACATTGATATCCCGGTTTCTGACGATTACAACGATCTGAACACGTTCCGGCAGATAAGCAGCGGAAGCAAAGTAGCCATTCTTGCCGTGGGATTAATGCTGACGCCGGCCATGAAAGCTGCTGAGATATTGCGCTCACAGGGCATGGAACCCACTGTAATCAATCCGCGCTTTGTCAGCGGTATTGACGCCGAGATGCTTTCTGCCCTTGAGGCTGATCATCAGGCGGTGGTGACTGTGGAGGATGGCATTCTTGACGGTGGATTCGGTCAGAAGATCGCAGCCTTTTATTCTGACCGCCCCATGCTGGTCAAATGTCTGGGACTTCACAAGAAATTCCTTGACCGCTATAATCCGGACACTTTGGCTGCTGAATGCAAACTCACACCTGAGGGGATTGTTGACACTGTCAACACCATGTGGCGTTGAGCCGCATGATATACAGATTGTATGATCAACAAACAGAAATGGCACTGCAGCTGCAGTGCCATTTCTGTTTGTTGATGTCTCTAAGGGGCCAACTTATTTGATTCCGAGTTTGCCCTTGACTGTGGCCGTTACATCTGTAACGTCACCGCCTATGTAGGCAGGCAACGCGCTTTCAAAGATAAATGTGTAGCCGCCTTCCTGACCGACAGCCTTGATGGCGTCAACAAGTTTCTGCTGGATGGGGGCCATGAGCTGCTGCTGCTGTTTGTCAAGATCCTGGCTGGCTGTGTTGTTGAAAGCCTGGACTTTCTGGGC
>JAUNPQ010000043.1:0-12992 GCA_030536615.1 Bacteroidales bacterium
GGCAGTGCATTGAGCTTTCTGTGCTGCGCACTCGGCTTTCTGTGCCGCGCACACTTTCTCGGTGCATTCTTTTTTCAGGACTTTTTTGGGGGTTGCTGCCTGCTGCTGTGCGGCGATGGTAAAGATACCTACTGTGAGGGCGGCAAGGAATAATGCAATTTTTTTCATTCTGTTTTTGGTTTGGTTTTGCTTATTTGATTTATCTATCTCTTAATGGAGTTTTTCTGTTAAATTGTTGCGATGGCATAGATGGCAATGGCGGCTGCCGTGGCAGTGCCTGTGGCAATGACGGGCCATGCGTAGCGGCGTTCAGGGGCTGTCCATATCTCAACCCAGTATTTCAGCGCCAGGTATGATATGGTGGCAATGGCGGCTCCGATTGCCGCTCCGGCAATGAGATCCCCCGGATAGTGGACGCCGAGGTACATGCGGCTGTAGCAGTTTATCAGTGCCCAGCCGAGCATGAAAAATCCCAAAGCTTTGTTGCGCGTCATCCAGAAGATGAGGGTGGCGAGGGCAAATGTGTTTGCTGCGTGGCATGACGGGAATCCGTATGCGCCCCCGCGGTATCCGTTCACAATGTGCACGTATTCTGACAGCGGGTTTTCAAGGTTGGCCGGACGCAGGCGCGCCGCCCATGGGCGGATGATGGTGGCGCATGTCTGGTCTGCCATTGCTATGACGGCTGCTATGACCAGGGCAATGCCTAAGGCGCCTTTCCACCCGTAGCGGCGTACAAGGACAAACAGGAGTGATGCATAGAGGGGCACCCATATCCATTTGCCGGAAAAGAGGCGCATGAATATGTCCCAGAACTCGTTGTGCCATCCGTTAATGGTCAGCAAGGCATCGGCGTCTATCTGTTGCAGGAATTCTATCATCGTCTGTCAAGATCTTCGTAGATGGTCTGTATAAAGGCCTTTGTCTGTTTTGTGTGTGGGCCTGACTGTGTGTTGCCGGTGACATTTATGGTTGTGGTTGTGCCGTCATCTTTTATAAGTTCTGCCCATTCAGGCTCCGTGAGCCATGCGTGATGTGGCGCTGCGGGGTTGAGCAGGTCTGTAGGATAGAGAAAAGCTGATGTGTCCATGCCCATCAGGCGCAGCAGAGTGGGCACAATGGCGCTTTGTGATCCGGGGGCGGTGATGCGTGCAGGCGTGCCTTCAAGGGCACCTCCAGTCAGCACCAACGGTACGTGGTGCCGTGCTTTGTGATCGGTTAGATCCTTGGGATATGCTCCCCAGTGGTCAGGGACAATGGCTATCAGTGAGCGGTCCCATCGCCCTGTCCGGTGCAGACCGGTGATAAATGCTCCCAGACAACTGTCGGCATAGGCAAAGGCATTTGCCCGTTTATCGGTGTGGTGTGAGCGGTAAGGGACGTCAAAGGGTTCATGCGACGATGATGTCTGGATGACTCTCAGCGCCGGTTTGCCCTCATGGATGTCATTGAGTGCACGGGCATATACATCCTCATCATGTGCGCCCCATTTGCTGAGGCGCCGTGACACCGGGAAGTCGGTGTCGCAGACAATGTTGTCAAAGCCCGTTGACACAAGATAGGCTTTCAGATTGGTGAAGTTGATGTCACCGCCGTAATAATAATTGGTGGTGTAGCCGTTCTTTTTCAGTTCTGAGGCCAACCCGGGCAGTGAACCGAATTTGTTCGGATAGCGGAGCACAGATGTTGTGGGGAGGGCCGGATAGCCGCTCAGTATTGTTGGCAAGGCACGGTCAGTGCGGAAACTCTCGGCATAGAAATTGGTGAAAAGTACGCCCCGGCGTCCGATTGAGTCAAGACGCGTGGCTATGTTCTCGCCTCCAAGTGATGGCATCAGGTGAGCCGAGAAACTTTCCAGAATGATTATGTATACGTCGGGGCGGCTGACAGACAACTTTACCGTGCGACCGCTATCAGGGTTTGTGTCAGATCGCGCATCCATCATCCGGGCCACAGTCCTGTGGGCCTCTTCGGAGTCAAAGTACTTGAACTGCCTGTCAAGACGGTCTATGTGCATCAGGGAGTGTATGAAGCTGAACATGGGATTAACCGCCGCGTGATTAAGACGCATGTCAGAGCTGAAGTAAGCTCTTCCCGGTGACATTGTGCTCACCGTCACGCCACCGCGGATGGGGATGATCATGAGTGCGCCGATCACCAGAAGTATTGCAGTGGCAACAACCCGTTTGCCTGTTTTGGCAGCCTGTGGCAACGGCATGAAAACTTCGGCGCATTGTTTCATGAGCCAGTGCAATCCCCATGACAATGCGATGACAAGGATGACAGCGGCCGCTTCCCACCACCATTGCAGGCTTGCCATAGCCGCTCCCGGCGAGGTTGTGAAATAGAATACAGGTGTGGCATCAAGACGGAAGTGCCAGTAGGGATAGAGTATTGCATCTGTCACCGCCACAGCACTGAATACGGCAGCAATAAACCAGAGATAGATGTTGAGTGTGCGTCTCATCCATTTTCCCGCGGTCCATACTGAGGCGATGAGCCACAGCAATACCGGCGCCATGAGATAGGCGGACATGGACAGGTCCATGGAAAAGCCGTTGACGATGACGGGCCATAGAGCGGCAAAGTCTGACCATGTGTAGGTATCCTCGACAGTCATGAAGACTATCTTGTGGATGATCATCAGGACCAGAAGAAGAGCCCAGAGGCTTATGAAAAGCAGGAGACGGCGTTTCATGATTGGAGTTCGCCACGGGTTTACAGTCGATGGCTTCCGCAAAGTTACGCAGAATTGCGTTTATGTCCAAATTGTGCGTGGTGTCAGAATGACCAATGTTATTACAGCTACCGCTTATGAATCAGGAAGTAAAAAAGGAGAATCCGCGACATGCCGCGGATTCTCCGGTATCAAGGAATTTCTATTTTCTACTTTTTAGCGCACTGCTACTTTGGCTGATTTCATTGAGCCGTCTGTGAATGTGGCTGCGACAATGTATATTCCGCGGCGCAGGTTCTGGGCCTGGACTTCGTTGCCGTGGCCGTAGCCAACCATAGCGCCTGCTATTGAGAATATGCGCAGTTCTGCCACTTCTGAGCCTGTGGCCACAAAGCTGTTGCCGTTGTAGGTGATGCTGAATGCCTCGCCTTCATCGTCAGTGATGGTGCCGATGGCTGTTGATGTGGCACTTGCGGTGTATTTGGCAATGCCTTGTTTGGGTATGAGTGCCCATATGTGGATTTTGTTGTCTGAATCCACTTTTGTCAGAACGGTTGAGAGGAAAGTGTCATTCTTGGCACCGCCCATGGCATCAAAGCTGTTGAGGACAACCGGTTTGGAAGCGTCGGTCACATCTGAGAGGGTGACGAATCCGTTTGTGTAGCCTGTTTCTTTGTAGCTGGGTAATGCCGCGAGTTTGTATTTGCCGAAGTTGAACACTGAGGCTGAGGCTCCCTGTACAGATCCTTCGGTGGCATCGGAATGTATCTCGCGTATGAAGCTGCCGTCGGCATTGAACCATGCTGCGTTACCGCCGGGGCCGGCAGCCAGGAATGTACCGTCATCCATCACTTTCAGCTCAATGATTGCGAATGTTGCACCGAGGTCATAGGCTGTTCCGTCCGCTTTCTTGAGGGTGATTGTCTGGGATGGATCAGCCGAGGCTTTTCCGTTTGTCACATTGTATACAAGGATTCTGCCTTGGTAGCCGCTCACCGCGCTGTTGTTGGTGAGGTATATCTTGCCGTTGTTGATGTTTCCGGAGCATGTCATGAGATCGCCGGTGCGGCCGCCTCCATGGTTGGTTGTCTCAAGGATCAGCGATGGCTCGGCTGTGTCGCTGCTCCAACCATAGACGCGGATCACTGTTGCGGCGCTGAAGCCCATGTTGCAGGCTATGATTGTGCCGTCCATGTTGGCCACAGAGGTGTACATGTAGTTGCTTGTAACAGCACCTGTGTTTGACAGTGAGCCGATGGCGTTTCCGGTCATGGCGTTCACAATGTGGATGGTGCAGTCAGAATCATTGCGACGCACAATGTAGAGTTTGTCATTGTTGAGCGCCATGTTGCGGGTCATGTTGTCAGATGGCGTGATGTAGCTGTTTGATTTGCCGTTGGCGACCGTGTAGCTCCAGTCTGTCAGGAACTGGTTGGGGAGTGTGATGTCAACCGGGGGTTCATCGCCGCCCTGGGTTATCTCGCCTGAGCGGTAGTAGGCCATTCCTTGGGTGGGTATCACAATCCAGGCCTCGACACATCCGTCGTGCACTTTGTTGACGCGCAGAGCTCCGCAGGTGTTGGTGTTGCGGGTAGCCCCCAGGCCGTTTGACGGATAGGTTCCGTTGGTCACAGCCACGGCCTTGTCCCATCCTGCTGACACATCATAGAGGCGCATTGCACCTTCTGAGTATGTGGTTGATGTCTGGTTGAGGTATGTGGCAAGCATCATATAATCTTTGCCGTCATAGCTGAATGTGTCAAAGTCATTGCCCCACAGACAGCTTTCGCCTGACATGGCGGTCTGGCGCACGCCTGATGCATTGAGGATTGTGGGGAGGATGTTCTTGCCGTCAATGGTGTAGCCCGTTGATGTGCGGCGTACGCGGGTCGATGAGTTTGTCGCAAGTGATTTGGATCCGTCAGTGGTGGCGTTGGTCACTTTGCATGTAGCGCCTGATGCGGTGACATTGAACTCTACGATGCGGGTGGTGGTATTGTCATCGTTGGCAAATGACACCCAGAGGTTGTCATCGCTGCCGCTGACATCCATGCAATCACCGAGGCGTGCGGCCCCGTGCAGGTCTGTTGAACTGAGCAGAAGCCGTGGAGTGCCGTCCTCATTGTCCCATACATATACGCGGAGTTCATTGTCTTTGCCGGCCAGATTGCAGGCGTATATTTTGCCGTTGTGGCACTTCACGTCGCAGAGTGTCAATGTGTGGCCCGTGGTAACTACGCCACCGTTGTTGAGCGTTTTGAGCACCTGCCCGCTGCGTGCGTCAAGAACGTCTATTGATCCTGCGGGTTTTATGCAGTAGAGTTTGCCGTCGGCATGGTCAAAGTTACGGTAGTCAGTTGTTGATGATGTCCATATTTCTTTGAAGTCCAATGCGGGGATAGTGACAATCGGAGTGTTTGCGGTGATGTTGGCGCTGAGTTGTGCTGTGGCTTGTGCTGTGCCGCTTTTCACAGTCAGTGTGCCGGTATATGTGCCGGGGTCTGTAGCTGCGTTGAAAGTCACCACAAGAGTGCCGCCGGTGCGTGCGTTCCATCCTGATGCGGTGCTCACGGCAAAGCCGGTTCCGCTGACGCTGTATGACAGGTCTGAGGTCAGATTGGCGGCGGAGACGGTGACATTGCCGGTGGGATTTGTGGCGTTCTGTTTGGCTGAGAGGTTCAGTGATGCCGGGGTCACGGATACTGATGGAACAGGTACCGGAGTGGTGCCGTCAGTAATAGTTCCGTTTGCGGGAATTTCCAACCGGGCTGTGCCGGCAGCAACAACAATCTTGCCATTGTATGTCCCGGCATCTTTTGATGTGTCAAGGGTGACGTTGAGTGTGCCGCCGGTGCGTGCGTTCCAGTTAGGCATTGCCGTGATGGTGAATGCGGAGGTCGATGAGTTGAAACTCATGTCCTGAGTGAGATTGCTCGCGGTCACTGTTACAGAAGTGGTGGGAGCGGCATCACCTTTTTTAGCGCTGAGGTTGATGGCTGATGTGTTTGCTGTGATGGTTGGTACCGGGGCCACAGCTGCCTTTATCACACCCGTGATGTCAACCTGTTTGCGCAGCGACGAGTTTGTCTGCACGGCAACATAACCGGTATATGTGCCCGGTGACTTGGATGCATCCATTGTCACAACAAGAGTGCCGCCGGTGCGTGCGTTCCAGCCTGATGCAGGCGTGACGGTGAATGTTGATGAGTTTGATACATATACCATATCCTGAGTGAGATCGGAAGCTTTTACGGTGATGTTTGCCGTTGGGTTGGCATCGCCTTGTGTTGCCTCGAAACTCAGTGTGGCCGGGCTGACGTTTATTGTGGGCGGACCCTTTATGATGAGGGTGATGTTTATCTCCACGCGCACTTTGGATGTGCCGCTGCCTGATTCCACGGCTATATAGCCGGTGTATGTGCCTGATGATTTGGATGTGTCAACGCTGATGTTGAGCGTGCCGCCGGTGTAGTCGTTCCAGCCGGCGGTGGAATATTTGAATGCCGAGGAAACTGACGCAATGCGGATGGCTGTTCCAAGATTCTCACCTTTGATGGTAACGGCCTGTACGGGCGATGTTGAATTCTGCTCCACATTGAACACCAGTTCCTGCGGTGTGGCGGTTATTTTGGGATTGGCCATCTGGAAAGACATCATCTCATTGTATATGCTCATGATGCTTGAACCGTAGCCTGATGCCGATGCCCAGTTTCCGCTGCCGAGGTTCTCCCAGTTGGGAGCCCATCCGCGACGTCCGTGATTGAAGCGTGGGTCCACAAGAGTCCATCCGGAGGGCAGCGCTCTGGTGGTGGCGTATGACCACAGGTGCTGCAATTGTGCGGTGACACCTTGTGAGATGCTGCTGAACTGACAGCCTTTCTGTCCGGTTGTTGTCACTCCCAGACCGCAATAGTTGTGGTCACTGGGTGTGACGGCGGTTCCTCCGGTGTAGCGGAACCATCCTGTCTCTATACAGGACTGGCAGAGGGCTATGTCTCCGCGCACGCCCCATTTGGCGCCTATGTCATGGAAGGTCTGTGCCATCTCATAGGTGAATGAGGAACCGGGATTTTTAGATTTCACATATTGGTACATACGGTCTGTGGATGCCACAGGTGACCCAAGGATAGGAGTAGCCGCTGTCGCGGAATACCAGCATGTAAATACCAATGCAATTAGGGTAAATAATTTTTTCATGTACATTAAGGACTATGAATGGCGAGTCTGTCAGATCGGGACGCGCCCGGGTTAATGTTCGATAATGTGGTTATAATTTTTAATTTGGGGACAAAGGTAAGAAGATTTATTAAAATAATGAAACGAAAATAAGCGTAATTTCTTAAAATAGGAATGAAAAAGCTTAATTTGATGAAAAACATAAAGCAGCGGAAGTGTACAATCTCAAAATAGACAACGACTCGCTTTCTCAATAAACAGCCACACGCCCTTTGGAGCGTGTGGCTGTTTATTGGTGTCTCAGACAGAAGGCGTAATTGGTACCTGCCCTCCGATTGCTGTAAATGTCCGCTTGGAAACCGGTTAGATGCCGAGGTCTTTTTTGATGGCATCAATCCTGACTGCGGCGCGCTGGTTGCAGGCCTCATAGTCGGCAGCGGTAGCCATCTTGTCCTTTACTTCAATGTAGAACTTGATCTTGGGCTCTGTTCCTGAGGGACGTACGGAAACTTTTGAACCGTCGGCTGTGTAATACTGCAGCACGTTTGAGGTTGCGGGGAAGTCCATCTTCTCAACTTTGCCTGTGCGCAGGTCGGTAACGTTGAGGTCTGAGTAGTCCTTGATCATGACAACCTCGCTGCCGCCGAGTTCTTTGGGCGGGTTAGCGCGGAAGTTCACCATCATCTGCTTGATCTCGTCGGCACCTGTCTTGCCGGGACGTACCACGCTGATGCCTTCCTCATGGCTGTAGCCGTTCTGCAGGTAGATGTCTTTGAGCATGTCCATATATGTCATGCCGCGGTCACGTGCCCATGCAGCGATCTCGGCCATGAGAGAGATGGCTGAAACAGAGTCTTTGTCGCGGGCAAAGCTCTCGGCCAGGAATCCGTAGCTCTCCTCGCCGCCGCCAAGATAGCGACCTGTGCTCTCGTGCTGGCGGATGACATCGGCAATCCATTTGAAGCCTGTGTAGCTGTCATACATGGCCACGCCCTGTGCATCGGCAATTGTCTTGATGGTCTCAGTGGTGACAATTGTCTTGACAACATACTCGTTTCCTTTCAGAAGCCCGAGCTCGCGGTTGCGGAGCATGATGTAGTTGAGCAGTATCATCACTATCTGGTTGCCGTTGATCATCACGTATTCGCCTGATTTGTCGCGGGCAACACATCCTATGCGGTCTGCATCGGGGTCTGAGGCAAAGATGACATCGGCGTCTGTCTCCTTGGCTTTCTCGATTGCCATGGCCATAGCCGAGGGAACTTCAGGGTTGGGTGACACAACGGTGGGGAAATCGCCTGACGGGATGTCCTGTTCGGGAACATGTATGATGTTGGTGAATCCGTAGTTCTTGAGCGATGCGGGCACCATCTTCACGCCTGTGCCGTGGATGGGGGTGTAGACAATCTTGAGGTCGTGGTGACGGGCAATGACTTCGGGGTCAAGTGAAAGTGTCTTGATGGCAGCCAGGAAGTCCTCGTCCATCTGCTCGCCGATGGTCTCTATCAGCGCGGGGTTGCCCTGGAACTTGATGTCTTTCACACTCTTTATGCGGTTCACATGGTCAATGATGTTGACATCATGGGGAGCGAGAACCTGTGCGCCGTCAGCCCAATAGGCTTTGTAGCCGTTGTATTCCTTGGGATTGTGTGATGCGGTGATGTTCACGCCGCTCTGGCAACCCAGGTGTCGGATGGCGAATGAAAGTTCAGGGGTGGGACGGAAATTCTCGAAAAGATATACTTTTATACCATTGGCAGAGAATATGTTGGCCACTGTTTCTGCAAAGTGGCGTGAGTTGTGGCGCACATCGTGGCCCACAACAACGCTTATCTGCGGAAGTTCCGGGAAAGCTTCTTTAAGGTAGTTGGCCAGACCCTGTGTGGCTGCGCCGACAGTATAGATGTTCATGCGGTTTGTGCCGGCACCCATGATGCCGCGCAGTCCGCCTGTTCCGAATTCAAGGTCTTTGTAGAAGGATTCTATCAGGTTGGTCTTGTCTTCTGATTCAAGCATTTCTTTGACCTGTTGGCGAGTGGCCGGGTCATAGTCCTCGCTGAGCCATGCGGTTGCCCGGCTCTCGCATTCTTTTATGAGATCTTTATTATCCATGGTTAGTTATTAAATTGTTTGTGTAGGCAAAGATATGAATAAGCCGTCAATATTGCAAACGGCATGTGATGAAATATTTTTAACCGGAGTTAAAATGGTTTATTTATTATAATGTGTATGTACAGACAGCCAGATAGAAGATTGCAGCCGCCGGTGTCACGAATAGCAGGGAGTCAATGCGGTCAAGGATGCCGCCGTGACCGGGAATAAGGTTGCCTGAATCCTTGATGCCGACAGAACGCTTGAGCATGGACTCAAAAAGATCTCCCCATGTCGAGAAAATGCACACCACTGCTCCGAAAGCGGCACATGTCAGCACCGGGAGGGCGCAAATCCGGGCATATATTGCGGCGGCGGCCACACAGAAAAACATTCCTCCCCAGAATCCTTCCCAACTCTTTTTTGGCGACAGACGCTCGCAGAGACGGTGGCGTCCCAGCAATGAGCCCACGCAGAAAGCTCCCGTGTCATTGAGCCAGATAAGGATGAGCATGCACAATATGGCTGCGGGGGCCTGCGGGGCAAAGCCTATGGCCAGATTCAGCAAAGTCATGGGGATGCCTATGTACAGAGTGCCGAATACAGCTGTGGCAACCGCGCTGAAAGCATCGCCTTCCTGCTGCGAGAGAGCCAGTGCCATGCGTGTCAGCAGGCAGACACCCAGCACCACTGCTATTGCGGGCAGCGCTGCCGGCCAGTAGTTGAGCACCGGAGCTATAGCCCAGAGCAGCAGCGTGGCCGCAAGGTCAAGTGATGATGAGAACAGCGGAAGCGGGGCGCCGCATTTTATGGCGCACATGCGCTGATACTCAAGCGTGCCGATGATCGTGAACACTGCGGTGAGGGCATACCACCAGTTGCCTCCGGCCATAAGCGCGCCGACAATGGCGGCTATGTATATAATTCCGGAAATGGAACGGACCAATACGTTTTTCATTTTGGGAGGATGTTAGCTTTGTGTTCCGCAAAGGTAACATAAACGTCCGTAACATCCAAATGTGGCATGGAATGCCGGAACGCTGTCATGAAAACAAGGCTGCCGCCCGTGTACCCGAGCAGCAGCCTATGCTAAGATGAAAAAATTATATAGTTGTTAAAGGGTCAGAAAGTGTATCCTATGCCCACAAACGGATTGAGATTATATGTGCTGCTCATATCGCTACAATAGCCGAAATAGGGCACAGTCATACCGGCAGACAGAGAGAAATGCCCTTTGACCCATTGGCCACCCAATTCAAAAGGAATTGCAACGCGCTGACAGAGACCCTCCCAATGATGTCTATGCTCGTAGTCATAGCCATAAGTGGAAGATAAACCTCCGCTTATGCCTACACCGGCAAAGATATTAAAATTGCGTGTAATAGTCTTTATTGCGCCGAAAGTGAGTGTGCCGCTGTTGATGGTCTCTGTGGAAGAACCATCCCAATTTTCGCAACCCATTGAGGCGTGTGTCCACATGGCTTTCACATACCATCCCCAGCGTGTGCCGTAATGGCCATACATAAGTCCTAACTGCGGACCAACATCAAAATTGCTGTTCGGATCAATGACCGGACCACCTACAAGGCTCAAGAAGCTGCGGCTCACGCGATCCTCGACTGCACTTTTCCTATGTGCTTTCTTCACCGGAACGGGTTTCCACCCGGAAGTCCGGATCATGGGATAGGCTAATGCAAGTTTGCCGTCGATGGTGGCAATGGCTTCGGCATCGTCCTTTGTCATGGGACGGAAATTGCGGTAGGTTGCGGGATAGCCGGTTACGGTGACCTCGCCTCCGCGGAAAAGTCCGCGGCGCTTTACTGTGTATTGCGGCTCAACGAGCACATCCGCCTTTTTCTCCTGAAGGAGTTCGGCAGTGGCTTTTTCCTTCTGGGCCTCGACTGAGACTGTTGACAGAGGAGTCCAGTTCCATGACGTGGTTTTGCTGACCTTATCCTTGCTGACATCCATGTCGGCCACTGTGAGATTGTAGACGTGTGTCTCTACATCCTCGGTCTTTGCCGTATGGCTGACGGTTGTGCATGAAGTCAGTGCTATAGCCGTGGCGGCAACAAGTAAATACTTCTTCATAATGAAATGTTGCGTAATTTACTTGTGGCGTGAAACACCGTTGAGTGTGCTGGCAACGTCAGCCTCAGCCTGAGTGGTGTTGTGCACGTCGTTGTAGACTGCAGGATGTCCTTTCACGGTGATGGCTTTCACTTTTTTCCAGAACAGGAAGCTTTTGGTTTTGACTTCAAACTGGGGAGCGATAAGTACATCGCCGTTTCCGTTGGCTTCAAGAGCTTTCTGGACGGCAGCGGCTTTCATTGATTTCATGCCGGCACGATTGTGGGCACCGTCGGGAACAAATGTATAGCTGATAACCTTGTCTGATACTTTCAGGTTGGCCGTGGAACGGTTCATGATCTGAGTGTCCACATTTTCAGTGGCAGCGGTGTGAGATACTGTTGAGCATGATGACAGTGATAGCGCTGCCACAGCAGCCACGAAAAGCAATTTTTTCATTTTTTTTGTGATTAGATTGGTTAATAAATAAAAAATTTCGTGGCAAAGGTACGAAAAAGGCATAAATTACCCCCCCATTTAGTTAAATAAACTAAATAAAAGTTAACAATGCAGCGACCGCGAAATATGGTCAGGGAATATGGGAGAGAAATATCAGTCAATCAGGATTTTGGCTGTGTGGCCCTCGGCACGGACAATGTATATGCCGGGTGCAAGCTGAGAGGAGGCATTCTGGCGGCGTCCCGAGATGTCATGGACAGTGAACGGCACCGGCTCGGAACCACGGGTGACGGTGATTACACGGCCGGTGACAGAGATGACAAACGGATTGGTAACATTGTCAACCCCGGCACGGTCAATGATCAGCCGCAGGCCGGCTGCCGCATCAAGCGCCCCTGCCCCCCAGTGCGGACTGTCTATGTCTGTGAAATCGCGGCGTGCTGTGCGTGTGGCAACGTCAATTATATCACCGACGGTGAGCTCCGGATCGGCCTGAAGCCAGAGGGCTATGCATCCGGCAGTCATGGGAGCCGCCATTGATGTGCCGCATTCGCCATACCAGTAATATGTTTTCCCACCAACGGTGGCGGATGCCGTCATGGGGCGTTCATCGGGGTAGAGATCATGATAGGCGGAGTTCATTGCTGACACAAGGTAATTGCCGGGAGCGCAGAAATGCGGCAGTACACGGCCATCGCGCAACGTGCCGTATGACGACCACCATGTGGAGATGTTCTCGTCAAAATCAAGTGTATGCATGCCTCCGCCAAGAGCCGGGAATGAGTTGCGGGAATTCCATGAGCCCACACAGACAGTATGGCGGTTGCACCCCATGTCATTGACTGAGAAATCGGCATTGCCGTTCATCTGTCCGGGCATGCCATACCAGCGCATGTACGAGTCAATGCCATCAGTATATGCATCAATTGACACATCCTGACGGGAGCGTGCGCGCCACCCGGCCACACAGCGTGCCCACTCGCGCCCTTCAACAGGCAGATCAGCAATAGGATCATAGTCAAAGTCAATGGCGGCGTTGAAGCGGTTGTTCCCCGGGTCAATTCCGAAAGACAGAGACATGAAACCGTGACGGAATGTCTGACGCCATACATCGTTGTCGCTGACAGAGACGGTATAATTCCCTGCCATTGCGGGATAATCCTCAGGGTGGAACCACGGTGACTCATAGATAATTTTCTTGTCGGCCTGGTCCCAGACAACGAGCTGTATGTCAAAAGGACGGTTGTCGGCGCTCCATATGTCAAGTGCGCCGTTGACATTGTGTCCGGTCCACGTGTGGAGTGACTCAAACATAGATCCGGTCATGGGCGCGGTCTCGGAAAAAGTATGTGAAAGTGTTGCGTCCTTGTTGCCGTTGTTGCCTGCCGAGAACACAATGATGGCTTCCTGTCCGAGCAGGTCCAGATAGCGGTTTGTGATATCTGTGCCGTCGTGAGGACCAAGATAGGAGCTCATGGACAGGTTGACCACGGCAGGTTTGCCAACCTCCTTGGCATAG